>DATNIV010000170.1:0-26722 GCA_035604255.1 Telmatospirillum sp.
GATGGTCGGCATGTTCCAGCGGCTGGGACCGAACCTGGCTCCGGGAACCGCTGAAGCGCTCCGCCAATCGCAACTGGCCCTGATCGACCAGCCGGCAACCGCCCACCCGTTCTTCTGGGCGGCGTTCACCGTGGTCGGCGACGGTGGCCGCAATTCGACGATCAAGGCGGCGGAAAAGTAGAGAGCCTAAGTTTCCCGTCTCCCCTTGCGGGAGGGAGATGACGGCATCTGAAGGACGGAACCGGGGATGATGACGATGGGAAACGGTACGAAAAAAGGGCGCCTTGACGCCTCATGGACGAGTCGGCACAGGAAAATGGTCGCCGCCGCGATCGTCCTGACGTTTACCTGGACCGTCGCATCGGCCGCCGACCTTGTGGTGGTGGAAGCGCGTGGCGTGCCATTGCGCCCCGGCCAGACGATCGACGGCAGCAAACCGCTCACCTTGTTGGAAGGACAGAACGTCGTCCTCATCTCGTCGGCCGGCAAGACCGTCAAGCTGCGCGGCCCGTTCGACCAGCCGCCGGTCGCCGACACCGAGGTCGCCACCGCCGACCTTTCCGGGGCGCTGAGATCGATGGTCACCGCACAAGCGGCGCGCACCGACAAGTTGGGAGTCGTGCGCGGCGCCGCCAGCCAGGTGGTTCCCCCCGAACCCTGGCTGATCGACGTCACGCACATCGGCAACCGTTGCCTGCCTGACGGGGCGCCGATCACCTTATGGCGGCCGGGAGCGGGCGGCGAGATGCCTCTGGTCATCTCGCCTTCCGATCGCAGCTGGCGGGCGCGGGCGGATTGGCCGAGCAACGTCGACCGCATGGTGATGCCGCAGGCGGTGCCGCTTCGTCAGCGGGCGAGCTATGTGGTGTCGTTGGGCGGCAAGGAAAAGGCGATCACCCTGATCACCATTCCCGCCGCCGTCAGCACCGACCCGATGCGGATCGCCTGGATGAATGAGGCGGGATGCGATGCCCAGGCTCAGGCTCTGCTCACCACCGCGCTGAAGGCGGCCGACGCGCGTGGCCACTGACGCCAAACGGTGGTTCGGCCATCTGCCGGCCGGCATCCGCCGCAGTCTGATCCTGGTCTCCGTACCGCTGCTCTCGGTGCTGATCTCGCTGGGCGCCGTCGATTACGTGTCCTTTCTCACCCAGGCCGAGCGGATCGTCGAGGACATTCGCACCGCCACCATGCTGCCGCCCGAGCCGCAGGACCCGCGGATCGTCATCGTCGCCCTCAACGAAGACACGCTGTCCCTGTTCCCCTATCGCTCGCCGGTCGACCGGGCGTTTCTGGCCACGCTTTTGCGCACCCTGGAAACCCGCCACCCCGCCGCCATCGGCATGGACGTGCTGCTCGACCAGGCGACCGAAACGGACAAGGACACCTTGCTGAAGGAAACGATCGAGCATCTCTCGGTGCCGATCGGCGTCTCCTATACGGACAATCCGGATATCGTCAACGAGGACCAACTCGACTATCTGAACAACTTCCTGGCGCCGCAATTTCGCGTCCGCGCCGAGCTCAACACCGAGATCGATGGCGTGGTCCGCGGCATCTTCCCCGGCCAGCGCAACAAGGACGGCAGCTATACACCCGGTTTCGCCCGCGGCATCGCGGCCAAGGTGGGCATTGAGACGCCGGCCGTCGCCGAGGAAACAGCCTGGCATGGCAGCCCCGACCGGGAGACGCCGGCGTTCAAGATTTTTCCCGCCCATACCGTGGCCTTGTTGCCGCCCGACTGGTTCACCGACAAGATCATCCTCATCGGCGCCGTGCTCTCCCTGACCGACCGCCATCGCACGCCATTCGCCGTCGCCTATGAAGGCAACAAAGGGGAATTGCCGGGCATCGAAATCCATGCGCACGCCGTCTCGCAGTTGATTTCAGGTCGCCACACGCGGCATCTGGGCTTGCCGGCGGAACTGGCGCTGGTCACCACTCTCGCCTTGCTGGGCACCCTGTTCGGCTGCATCAACAGCGGTCTGGCCCGCCACCTTGGCCTGTCGGTGCTGACTCTGGCCATATTGTGGCCGGCCGGACTCGCCGTTCTCCATTTTACCGGCGTCATGATGCCGTTGGTCAAACCCAGTCTTTCTTTCCTTCTCGCCTTGTGGGGGGCGGATGCCTTCACCGGGCGCGAAGCCCGCCGCCAGAAAGAGTTCATCAACGGCGCCTTCGCCCGCTATCTGAATCCCCAATTGGTCAAACAGTTGTCGAACGACCCCGGACGTCTCAAACTGGGTGGCGAAACCCGCGACCTGACCCTGCTGTTCTGCGACGTACGCGGCTTCACCACCATCTCGGAACAGTTCGATGCCCAGGGCCTGACCCGTCTGATCAATCGCTTCCTGACGCCGATGACCGACGTCATCCTGCAGAATCGGGGGACCATCGACAAATATATGGGCGACTGCATCATGGCATTCTGGAACGCCCCGCTCGACGATCCGGACCACGCGGCCAACGCCTGCCGCTCGGCCCTGGCGATGAGCGGCCACTTGGCGCCGCTCAACGCCGCGCTGGAGAGCGAGGCGATCGCCGAAAACCGGCGCCATGTCCCGATCAATGTCGGCATCGGACTCAACAGCGGCGATGTGGTGGTCGGCAACATGGGGTCCGACCAGCGCTTCGACTATTCGGTGCTGGGCGACAACGTCAACCTCGCCTCACGCCTTGAGGGCCAATCGAAGACCTATGGCGTGACCATCGTTATCGGCGAGAACACCTATCGCCGCGCCCCCGGCTTCGCCTGCCTGGAACTCGACCAGATCAAGGTCAAGGGCAAGACCGAAGCGGTCCGCATCTTCACCGTCGTCGGTCCACCGGAAGAAGCCGAAACCCCGGCCTTCAAGGCTTTGGCGGCCGAGCATCAGGCGATGTTGGCCGCCTATCGCGCCCAGGACTGGACAGCGACCCAAGCCCATATCGATCGCTGCAACGAGCTCGATCCGGGCTACCACCTGAACAAGCTCTACCATCTTTACGAAGAACGCATGGCCGACTACCGGCAAAACCCGCCCGCCGCCGATTGGGACGGGGTGTATGTGGCGTTGACGAAGTAAGGATGCACCAGCCTTTCTGTCACCATAGGATCCCGCATGAACGCCACCCAGCCCCCGTCGCCCGATCAAGACCCCAGCACCTTCCTCGACCGGGTGGCGACCAGTGTGCCGCTGTTCGGGGTGGCGCTCGACGCGCACCGTCAGGGGCAGATGGCCAAGGCGCGCTCGATCTATCTCGACCTGATCGACCAGCCCGGCATGGCGGCCGTCTGCCTGCACCAGTTGGGGGTCGTCGCCGGTCACCAGGGGGATCATGGACGTGCCGCCGAACTCATTAGCCGGGCAATCAGCCTCGACGGCAGTCAGCCGATGTTCTTCCAGAATTTGGCGGTCAGTCTGGAACGCCAGGGCAATGTCACGGCGGCCCTCGACGCCCTGATCGATTTCGGATGCGCGCTGCAAAAAGGCGAATTGCACAGCCAGGCGATTCCGATCTATCGCCGCGTTCTGGCCGCCGATCCCCGCCGTTATGCCGCCTACGTCAACATGGGAACCGGACTGGCCTGGATGGGCGAGACCAGCGCCGCCGTGCCGGCCCTGCTCACCGGGGTGGCCCTTTATGCCCATCTGCTGCCTGAACTCAAGGACTTCCTTGATCAACTGCTACCCCCATTGCGGACGGGCGGCGTGCTCGATGAGGGATTTTCCCTCCCCCTCGCCCCTCCGAGCGGCGTGGTGAACATGATCGAGCATGCCCTGGCCACCCTGGGCAAGGCGCTGACCGAACTGGGTTACCCCGCAGAAGCCCTGTTGAGCTATCGGACCTCGCTGGCAATCGAACCCGGCTTCGCCCTCGCCCATTGGAATCTCGCCCTAGCGCTGCTGACCGACGGGGATTTCGTCAACGGCTGGCGGGAATACGAATGGCGCTGGCATTGGGACAAGTTTCCCGAAGTCAAACGCCGGTTGCCGGCCCCCGAATGGCGCGGCCAACCGCTGGCCGGCAAGCGCATCGTGGTTTATGCCGAACAGGGCTATGGCGACGCCACCCAGTTCTCGCCGTTGGTGCGCCGATTGGCCGCCGAGGCAGGGTCGCTGCTGTTCGAGGTGACGTCGCCGCAAGTCCGCCTGTTCCGCGAAAGCTTCGACGGCGGCAACATCATGGTGATCGAACGCTCGGCCAATCCCCATCTGGTGCGCACCCATCTGGATTTCGACTATGTCGTTTCGCTGATGAGTCTGCCCGAACGGATGGGCTTGTCGCTCGACGATCTGCCGCTGGCGATCGATTACCTCAAGCCGATGGCGGGGGATAAAGCACGCTGGAGCGAACGCCTGGCGCCGGCGCGAGGCCTAAAGGTCGGGCTGGTCTGGGCCGGGCGCCCGACGCATAGCGACGACCGCAAGCGCTCCCTTCCCCTTGCCACGCTGGCTCGGCTGTTCGACGTCGAAGGCGCCGCCTGGCTTTCGCTGCAAGTAGGGCCGGCGACGGCGCAATTGTCGGCAATCGAGACGCCGATCCGCGATCTGTCGGCCGATCTGCACGACTTCGCCGATACCGCGGCAGCGATCGCCAATCTCGATCTGATCATCACCGTCGACACCGCGGTCGCCCATCTCGCCGGCGGCTTGGGCAAACCGACCTGGGTCCTGCTGCCTCGAATCACCGACTGGCGATGGGGTGGAGAGAGCGCCGACACCCCCTGGTATCCGACCATGCGCCTGTTCCGCCAAGCTGCGATCGGCGATTGGGATCCCGTCATCGAGAGGGTGCGGCACGCGCTCGTCGACCATCTTGCCGCCCCGGATGCCTGACCCCGACCGACTGGTGAGAAAGGGAGGTCAATTCTCGTCCTGACCGAGACTCATGACGCCGATCCCCATGGCGAGGCCCCCGAAGGTCACCATCAAACCAAAGAAAAACAGCACCACCGTCATCCAGCCGTCGTTCGATTCGCCAGCCAGGCTGCGCAGATGCCCGATATCGAAATAAAGCACCAAAGCGCCGAACAGCAAGCCGCCGGCAATTCCGACCAGCATATGGCGGAGCAGGAAGACGATGGCCGCCCGCTCGTGGCGCAACAGGGGCATCGGCGCTCCTTCGTTACTCCTCCTCGACGCGGGCGCCGAGAGCCTGGGCCATCATGGCGACGTCATGAGATACCTTGGCGACGACAGCCTGATCGGTGCCGCGGGTCACGATCACCGTGCCGTAGGCGCCGTTGTTGGAAAAGGGATAGCTGCCGATCTGCACTTCGGAGCACCGGTCCTGAATCGCCCGCAGAGCATCGGCGATCACGCCTTCCCCCACATGGATGGTGACGTTTTGCGACACCATCTTGGCGCCGCCCTCCAGAGAACCGCGCACGCCCTCGAACATCGCCTGCATAATCTTGGGAACACCGGCCATCACATAGACGTTGCCGATCTTGAAGCCGGGAGCGTGACTGACCGGATTGTCGATAAGATCGGCGCCATCCGGGATATTGGCCATCCTGAGTCGCGCTTCGTTCAGATTTTCCGGCTTGATTTGCCGAAGCAACCGTTCAACCGCCCGTGGATCGCGCTTGAGAGCCACACCGAAGGCCTTGGCGATGCATTCCGAGGTAATGTCGTCGTGGGTCGGCCCGATGCCGCCGGTGGTGAAAACGTAAGTGAAGGTTGCCCGCAACGCATTGACCGCCGTGATGATCGCCTGTTCGTCGTCAGCCACCACACGGACTTCTTTCAAACGGACGCCGACCTCATTGAGACCACTCGCGATATACTGAATATTGGCGTCCTGGGTCCGTCCAGACAAAACCTCGTTGCCAATAATAACGAGGGCAGCCGTCACTTCCTCGACCATTTCCGCCTCCCTTGCGCACTCATACTAACCAGTCGCGCAACAACGCGACCAAAGGGATATCCGCCGGCGGCATCGGATAATCAGACAGATGCGCCGGCGCGACCCACTTCAACTGTTGGCCCTCGCGGGGCTGCGGCATCCCTCGCCATTGCCGGCACGCATAAAGCGGCATCAAAAGATGGAAGCCGTCATAGTCGTGCGACGCGAAAGCCAGCGGCGCCAGGCAAGACTGGGAGACATCAATTCCCAGTTCCTCCTTGAGCTCGCGGATCAAAGCGCGTTCCGGCGTTTCGCCCGTGTTCACTTTGCCCCCAGGAAATTCCCATTGTCCGGCCATCGATTTCCCTGGGGGACGCTGCGCCAGCAACACCTTGCCGTCAACATCGATCAGGGCGACCGCCACCACCAGCAGGATCGTCCGCCCGCGCCGCGCCTCTTCCCAGGATGCGCGGTCGAGACAGAGAAAATCGAGATCAGCGGCGATTCCGCGGGCCGGAAGATCGACTCGGCGCCTTTCCTCGAACAGGAACCCCGCCTTATCGAGAACACGCCGGGACGCCTTGTTCTCCGGCAAGACAGATGCCCAGGCGACATCGATATCGAAATGATCGAACAAAAGCCTGAGAAACCGCGACAAAGCCTCGGTGGCATAGCCTCGCCCCCAGGCGCCGTGTCCAAACCAATAACCGATTTCAGCGCGCTCTTCGTCGATGGAACTGCCGACACAGCCCAACAATTGCCGATCAAGGCGATCTTCGACAGCGAAGACCACGGCGCGACCAGCGGCGATTTCGCTTTCCACCTTGGCGATAAAGTCGTCGGCGGTCTGCCGATCATAAGGAAAAGGAATGTTCGAGGTGTTGCGCGACACGTCCCAGTCGTCGAGCAACCGGGTCACAGCTTCGGCGTCATTCGGCGTCAGCGCGCGTAAGCGCAACCGCGCCGTGTCGATCGGCGTTCCCCGCCAGCCGCGAGCGGCCGTTTGGCACCCCTCAGGTGCGATAGGATCCATTGATATCGATATAGGCGTGAGTCAAATCGCAGGTCCAGACCGTGGCTTTTCCCCGGCCGATCCCCACATCGACATCGAAAACGATATCGGTGCCTTTCATATGCGCGGCCACTGGCGCTTCGTCATAGCCGGGCACCACCTGCCCGTTTTGCGCCACGTCGATGCCGCCGATGGCGATGGTCAAGCGATCGCGGTCAGCCTTTTCGCCCGCCTTGCCCACCGCCATGACGATCCGCCCCCAGTTGGCGTCTTCACCGGCCACCGCCGTCTTGACCAGCGGCGAGTTGGCGATGGCGAGGCCGATCTTTTTGGCGGCCCGCGCGCTGGCGGCGCCGGTCACCGTGATCTTCACAAACTTGCTGGCGCCCTCGCCGTCTTTGACCACCTGCAACGCCAGATCGAGAAGCAGGTCATCGAACGCCTTCTTGAAACCGCGCAACAAAGGATCGGTGACACTGGCAACCTCCGGGTGCGACACTTTTCCGGTGGCGAACGCCAACAGCGTGTCGCTGGTCGAGGTATCGCTATCGACGGTGATGGCGTTGAACGATGTCTCGGCCCCCTTCGACAGCAGCGCTTGCAACACCGGAGCCGGCAAGGCGGCATCGGTGAAGACATAGGCCAGCATGGTGGCCATGTCGGGAGCGATCATCCCCGCCCCCTTGCAGAAGCCGTTAATGCGAACCTCGACACCGCCGATCTTGGCCGTCCGCGTGGCCATCTTCGGATAGGTATCGGTGGTCAGGATGGCCTTGGCCGCGTCGCTCCACCCGCTTTCCGACAGTTTCCCCAGAACCTCGCTCAAAGACTGCGTGATCTTGGCATCATCGAGAGGAACGCCGATGGTGCCGGTCGAGGAGATAAAAACCTCCTCGGCCTTGCATCCCAACAGTTTCGCCGCCGTCTCGACGGTGCGTCGCACGGATGCGACGCCCGCCGAACCGGTGAAGGCATTGGCATTGCCGGAGTTGACCACGATCAGTCGTCCCCGCCCGCCGGCAAGGGCTTCCCGGCACCACAAGACCGGCGCCGACGCGGTCAGCGATTTCGTGAACACGCCGGCCGCCGTGGTTCCGGGCGCCAATTCGGCCACCATCAAGTCCGTTCGCCCCTGATAGCGCAACCCGCAGGCATGTGAGGCCAATCGGACGCCGGCGAGCGGCGACAAGCTGACACTGACTTTAGGGGCAAGCGGCGAAATGGTGGACATGGACCGGGATCCTTTATTGCCTAGAGCCGGATGATTTTTTTTGTGGGATCGCAATGCGATTCCGCCAAAAATCTGAATCCGCCTCTATCTCAATGCCGTCGAGGGCGATTCAGACGTGAGGTCGAAGTGGTTCCGCTTCGACCTCACGTCATCGCGCTCTCGTGGTTACTGCTTCGCTTTCTCGACCAACGGCGAACCATCGATGTTGAACTTCTTCACCTGGGCCGATTTCTTCAGGCCGTCGATGACCTTTTGCACGTCTTTCTGAGCAAGCTCGTTCTTGATCGAAGGCGCGGCTTCCTCAAAGGACGGTGTCGGGGCGGTCCGCCGATCCTCGGCCTTGATCACATGCCAGCCAAATTGGGTCTTCACCGGCGTTTCGGTGATTTCGCCCTGCTTCAGCTTGAACGCGGCGTCGGAGAATTCCGGCACGGTATCACCCTTGCCGACATACCCAAGATCGCCACCGTTCGTCGCGCCGGACGGATCCTTGGTCTTGGCCTTGGCTTCGTCTTCGAAACTGACGCCGGACTTGAGATCGGCGATCACCGCCTTCGCGGCTTCTTCCGTATCAACCAGGATGTGGCGGACCTTCACCTCTTCCTTCGGCGGTGTCGTCGTCTTCAATTCCTCGTAGCGCTTCCGGAGAGCCGCTTCGGAAATGTCGGCATCGACACGCTTGGCCAGATAGGCCTGCTGAAGAATCCGGGCCTGGGCCTCCTTGAAGGCCGCCTTGACCTGCGGATCGTCCTCCAGCTTCTGCTTCTTTGCCTGGTCGAGCAGAATCTGCGCCGTGACGACATGGTCGAGCAATTGCTCATAGACCATCTCCAGCGGCATCTGGCGGAGTTGAGGGATGGCTTGCTGCGCGTCGATAATGGCCGAACGGTGGATTTCCTTGCCATTGACCGAGGCAACGACAGGGTCGGCGTCCGCAGCCAAAACAGGCATGGCCACGGCCGTCACAAAGGCGGCAAGCGCGGCGACACGCAAGTTGCGATGGATCATCGGAGTAATTCCTTTTCGTATTCGAACGATGCGGGCACGGACGGCCGACGGCGGCGGCCCGAGTTGGGATGCTCACGGAGGCATAATGCACAACCTTTGCCCCCGCACAAGCGCCGTTCCGGCGCTTGATTAATAATTTTGTCCCTCAAGCGCCGGGCGCGGGCCTCCGCCCGCTTGGCTTTCGCGCGAACGGTCGCGCGGGCGCTCAATGCGCCAGTCGCGGGCGGTGCCCGCTCCGGTCGGGTTACCTCAGACGATGTTAGCGATGAGAGGGACGGAGCGTGCTTGCACGCGACTGGGCCGTTGAGGCCCCGCGCGACCGTTCGCGCGAAAGCCCAGCGGGCGGAGGCCCGCGCCCGGCGCTTGAGGGCTATATATAACACATCTGTCAACAAGCGCCCTGGGGCGCTTGTTGACAGATGAGGCTCCTGGCTCTATGTGTGTCAACGTCCGGCAAAAGGCCATTAGCGCCTTACCCAATCATCGAGGTTTACCGCATGCTCGGCGCCATCGCCCGACGGTTTTTCGGCACCGCCAACGACCGTCTGCTTAAAACTTTTAAATCCCAAGTCGCTGCCATCAACGCCCTGGAGCCCGGACTCCTGGCGCTTTCCGACGACGATCTCCGCGCCCGCACAAGTTGGCTGCGCGATCGCCTGTCGAAAGGGGAGACAGAGGACGACATCCTGGCCGACGCTTTCGCCACCGTACGCGAAGCCGCCAGACGGACTCTCGGCCAGCGGCATTTCGATGTCCAATTGTTGGGCGGCCTCGTGCTGCACAAGGGCATGATCGCCGAAATGCGAACCGGTGAAGGAAAAACGCTGGTCTCGACGCTTGCCGCCTATCTGAACGCCATCTCCGGCAAAGGCGTTCACGTGGTCACGGTGAACGACTATCTGGCCAAGCGCGATTCCGAATGGATGGGCCAGATCTATCGCTTCCTCGGCCTTTCGGTGGGCGTCATCGTCCACGACCTGAACGATGTCGAGCGCCAGGAGGCTTACGGCTCTGACATCACCTATGGCACCAACAACGAATTCGGCTTCGATTATCTTCGCGATAACATGAAGTTCCGCCTTCAGGAAATGGTCCAGCGGCCATTCCATTACGCCATCGTCGACGAAGTGGATTCGATCCTGATCGACGAGGCGCGGACACCGCTGATCATTTCTGGTCCCACCGAGGACAATTCGGAGCTTTATCTGCGAATCAACAAAGTGATTCCGCTATTTGTCGCCGAGGATTTTGAAAAGGACGAGAAGGTCCGCGCCGTCAGCATGACCGAACAGGGCGTCGAACATGTCGAAGCCCTGTTGACGGAAGACGGATTGCTGAAAAGCGGCAATCTCTACGATATCCAGAACATCAATCTGGTGCATCACGTCAATCAGGCCTTGCGCGCCCACACGCTGTTCACCCGCGACGTCGACTATATCGTCAAGGACGACAAGGTGATCATCATCGACGAATTCACCGGCCGCATGATGGAAGGCCGGCGCTATTCGGAAGGCCTGCACCAGGCCTTGGAAGCCAAGGAAGGCGTCAGCATCCAGAACGAAAACCAGACTCTGGCGTCGATCACCTTCCAGAACTATTTCCGCCTTTATCCGAAACTGGCCGGCATGACCGGTACGGCGATGACCGAGGCGTCGGAGTTCGGCGAGATCTACAATCTCGATGTCGTCGATATCCCAACCAATCTGCCGGTTCTGCGCAAGGACGCCGATGACGAAGTCTATCGGACGGCCCGTGAGAAATTCGAAGCCATCGTCGAGCTGATCGAAGATTGCTGCAAACGTCAGCAGCCGGTGCTGGTCGGCACGGTCTCCATCGAAAAATCCGAGATGCTTTCGGAACTCTTGAAAAAGAAGAAGGTTCCGCACGAGGTGTTGAACGCCCGGCATCACGAACGGGAAGCCTATATCGTCTCGTTGGCGGGTGTTCCGAGCGCCGTGACCATCGCCACCAACATGGCCGGTCGCGGCACCGACATTCAGTTGGGCGGCAATCTCGACATGCGGCTCCGCCACGAGTTGCTGACTATCACCGACGAAGCCTTAAGAGCCAAAAAGATCGAGGAAATCCGCGCCGAAGTCGAAGCCGGCAAGCAGGTGGCGCTGGCCGCCGGCGGCCTCTATGTGATTGGCACCGAACGCCATGAAAGCCGGCGTATCGACAATCAGTTGCGGGGCCGGTCAGGCCGCCAGGGCGACCCCGGCGGATCCAAGTTCTTCCTGTCGCTGGAAGACGATCTGATGCGAATCTTCGGCTCTCAGCGCATGGACGGCATGCTGCAGAAGCTGGGGCTTCAAGAAGGCGAGGCCATCGTCCATCCCTGGATCAACAAGGCCCTGGAAAAAGCGCAGCAAAAAGTCGAAGCCCGCAATTTCGACATTCGCAAGAACTTGCTGAAGTTCGACGACGTGATGAATGACCAACGCAAGGTCATCTACGAGCAGCGCAAGGAATTGATGAGCGCCACCGAGGTGTCGCAGGCGATCACCGACATGCGTCACGAGGCCGTCGAAGACATGGTGGCCAAACATGTGCCGCCGCGCGCCTACCCCGAGCAGTGGGATGTCTCCGGACTGCACGGGGAGGTCTTACGCGTCTTCAATATTGACCTTCCCGTTCCCGATTGGGCCAAGGAAGACGGCATTGCCGACCAGGAAATTCGGCATCGCGTGCTTGAAGCGGCGGACCGCAAGATGGCGGAAAAAGCCGCCAATTATGGCCCGGACGTGATGCGGATGGTGGAAAAGAGCCTGCTGTTGCAGGTGCTCGACCAGTCGTGGAAAGACCATCTTCTGACGCTCGATCACTTACGCCAGGGCATCGGTCTCAGGGCCTATGGTCAGCGGGATCCTTTGAACGAATACAAGCGCGAAGCCTTCAATCTGTTCGAAGAGATGCTGGCCCAGCTGCGAGAAAAGATTACCTCCTTGCTGGCGCATATCGAATTGCGCATGGAGGCGGATCCCGAAGAGGCGCTGCCACGGCGGTCGTTCGGCCAATATATCGAAAGCCGGGAAGATCCCGCCTTTGCCGAGCGGCCCGGACAGAACGGCGACAATGTCGGCGTCCTCCAGCAGCCGATGCGGACCGCCACGGTCAACCTCGCCGATCCGTCGACCTGGGGCTCCACCTCGCGCAACGCCCCCTGCCCCTGCGGCTCGGGCAAGAAATACAAGCACTGCCACGGCGCGGTGGGCTGACGGGATCAGTGCAATTTGAGGCGCGGGCGGACGATTCGATTGACCATTCCGACCGCGATCAGGGCCAATCCCTTGATCCAGCCGTGGATGGAAATCAGGTGCATGCGATAGAGCGACAGATAGATGAAGCGCGCGATGCGGCCCTCGACGGCCAATTGGCCGCCGATCAGATTGCCCATGAGACTGCCGACGGTCGAATAGCGGCTGAGCGACACCAGCGAGCCCAGATCGGAATAGACATAAGGGCGCAAAGGCTTGCCTTGCATCAGCCGATGCAGATTGTCGGCAACGGTCGCCGCCATCTGATGCGCCGCCTGGGCGCGCGGCGGCACGGGTCGCTCCGCGCCGGGCAACAGACAGCTGCAGCAATCGCCCAGGGCGAAAATCCGCTCATCCTCGCTTGTTTGTAGGGTCGGCCGCACCACCAGCTGGCCGTTGCGGTTGGTTTCCAAGCCCTTGATCGAGCTGAGGACGGACGGAGCTTTCACGCCCGCCACCCACAGGATGATATCCGCCTCGATGTGATCACCGGTGGCTGTCACCAACCTGTTGGCCTCGACGGCGGCGATACGGGTCGCGGTGAGAACCCGCACCCCCAGCTTTTCCAGCTCGCGCGTCGCGGAAGCCGCCAACCGGTCCCCCAAGGCCGACAGGATACGCGGCGCGGCCTCGATCAGCGCCACCTTCAGACGGGTCTCGTCAAACACCTCGAGGCCATAGAAGCGCAAAGCGCTGGCGGCGTTATAGAGTTCGGCCGCCAACTCAACGCCGGTCGCGCCAGCGCCGACAATCGCCACGCGGACGAATTGTTCAGAGGGCGACGCGGCGGTCATCGCCCGGGACACCCGCAGGCAATGGTTCAACAGCCGGTTGCGAAAGCGGTCGGCGTCTCCGCGGCTGTCCAGCAGCATGCAATGGTCGCGAACGCCGGGCGTGCCGAAATCGTTGGTTTCCGATCCGATGGCAATGACCAAATAGTCGTAACGGATGCGATGCCGCGAAATGATTTCGCTGCCATCGTCATCCAACAGTGGCGCGATCACCACGTCCCGCGCCTGCCGGTCGACCGTCTCCAAAGCGCCGTAGAAGAACCGATAGCCCCATCGGTAACAATGCCCGCGGTAGCCGACCTCGTCGAGATTGGCGTCCAGGGAGCCAGCCGCAACCTCGTGCAGAAGCGGTTTCCAGATATGCGTCCGATTTTGATCGACCAGAATGATGTCGTGGCGTTTGCGACCATAGCGGGCACCAAGCCGCGCCGCCAACGCCAAGCCTCCGGCGCCGCCGCCGACAATGACGATCTGGATCTTTTGCGAACCGGTCGCGGACGGCTGCGCCGGGCCGGCGGCTTCGCTGACGATGCTGGTATTGCCTGCAGACAAAGTTGGCTCCGATTTTTAGGGCCTGTTAATAAAATACCGAATCAGGCCCTTGAGCCCGAGCGGCGTTTGAGCCCGCCGAAGCGGAGCGGAGGCGTCATATAAAACCTAAGGGCTTGGAGCGATTATTTCACGACAAGCCCTTATCGTTCCGCGCCGCACAGACGAAAAGGCCTGCTCCCTTACGGAAGCAGGCCCGAAACTCGCGCCCCAGCGGCGGTGAAAGATTAGGCGGCGGCCCGATTTTCCAGCGCGCGTTGAATGCGGCGCTTCAGACGCAGAGCCTCGGTGGTGAGCTTGGTATCAGTCACCGACAACAGGAAAGCGTCGATGCCGCCATTGTGTTCAATGGTCTTCAACCCTTGCATCGAAACACGGAGCCGAACCGACTGGTTCAAGGCATCGCTGAGGACGGCGGTTTCCTGCAAATTGGGCAGAAAGCGGCGGCGGCTTTTGTTGTTGGCATGGCTGACATTGTTGCCAGTCAACACACCCTTGCCGGTAACGACACAACGACGCGACATGAGAGATACCTTCTTCTTCAAACCAAACAAACGCTGGGAAGCCGGGTTTTTAAGGCCTGCACACCACCCCGTCAAGGAGAATCTGTGTGCACCGGCCGGCCATCGTTGATCGAGCCCGACGTTTGCACGCCCAAGCCCGCGCCAGTTCAACCGAACAGTTTGTCGATATCGTCCTGGCTAAACAGTTTATCGATCTCGTCTTGCGTGTGCGCCACGCCTTCACGCTGCGGACCATGCAGCAATTCCCTCTCGTCGTCGGCCGCCTCGGTCGGTTGGGCCTCTCTCTTCACTTCCTCGACGACCTTCGCCAGTTCTTCCTTACCCCACATGCGCACCATCGAGGACACGCGCTCTTCGATGAACTTCAGCGAATTGACCACCCGGGTAATGCGTTGTCCGGTGAGATCCTGAAATGAACAGGCTTCAAAGACCTGATTACCGCGTTCGGTAATGCGATTACACACCGCAATGACGGCCGGATCGTTGCTTTTGCGCAACTCCCCCAGCATCTCTTCGATATCTTCCATACTCTCCAAGATGGCGTTACTGGCCGTCTCGGTATTCTCGATGATGGCATCCAACGTATCAGCCATGGTCACAAAACTGCCGGCGTCGTCGCCCTGCAAAACCGCCAGTTCCCGGCGCATCTTGTTCATATGGCCAAATAGACCGACCAATTCTTTCTTAAGTCGATCTTCTTCTTGTATGGAAATCATCCAAGACCCCAAATCAGCGACGCCGTCGAGCCAACGGCCGGGAAATATGTTTCGCTATATTTTCTATGCCTTCCGGCTCTCCATGTCGAGAAAGGCGTTCACCGATACCGGAATAGCCTACTCCTTGTCGTGTTTCTCGTTCAGCAGAGCCTTCATCGCGGCGGCCACCAGCTTACCACGCGTTTCATCGTCCAAATCGGCGAGAATCGTCTGTTTGGCGGCACGCACCTTCATCGCCTGGCGAATTAATTCGGCGCGATCCGGGGTGACCAGCCCTTGCACATCCTTCTGCATTTCGGCGATCGCCACATCGCGATCATCGAAGGGTGATTTGGGCTTCGCCTTGCCGCCACCGACCTGAATTTGACCGACCGCCTTCTGCGCATCCCTGGTCAAGACCAAGCCAGCCAGCGCCTTGCCAATGAACTTGAACATCCGGCCCTCTTTGCTCGCTGAAGCGGAATCCTAGCTGTTTTCCACAAATTGACCAAGCGCGTCATGTGTGACAGGCGCGATTGCCGCCTCTGCCGCCATGACCTGCGCCAACTCGGCTTGCAAATGGGCGGTTTCCTGCTGCTTGCGCCACATCTCGGCATAAACGCCGCCGGCCTCCAGCAAGACGGTATGCCGTCCCCGCTCGACGATCCGCCCCTGATCAAGCACCAGAATCTCGTCGGCGTCGACCACCGTCGACAATCGATGCGCGATCATCAACGTTGTCCGGTTCTCCGCCACCTCACGCAGTGAAATCTGGATTTCACGTTCGGTCTGAGTGTCGAGCGCCGATGTCGCCTCGTCGAAGAGCAGAATCGGGGGACCTTTCAGAATGGTCCGGGCGATGGCCACCCGCTGCTTCTCGCCACCTGACAGTTTGAGCCCCCGCTCTCCGACCCTCGTATCATAGCCATCGGGCAACGAGACGATGAAATCGTGAATGCGGGCCAATCGGGCCGCCTCCTCGATGTCCTCCCGCGATGCCCCTGGGCGGCCATAGGCGATGTTGTAATAGATGGTGTCGTTGAACAGCACCGTATCCTGCGGAACGATGCCGATCGCCGCCCGCAAGCTTGCCTGCGTCACAGAACGAACATCCTGCCCATCGATGAGGACGCGGCCGGCCGACACGTCATAGAAGCGGAACAAGAGACGCGACAATGTGCTTTTGCCCGCCCCCGACGGCCCGACGATGGCCAGGCTCCGGCCGGGTGGCACCGAAAAGCTGATGCCCTTCAAAATCTCCCGCTCCGGCCCATAGCCGAACCGCACATTTTCAAAGCTCACCCCACCATCATCGACCACCAAGGCCGTCGCCCCCGGCGCATCGGCAATCTCCTGATTTTCCTTCAACAGGGAAAACATTTCCTCCATGTCGATCAGGGACCGTTTGATCTCGCGGTAGATGAAACCCAGGGCATTGAGTTGCAGATAGAGCTGGATCAGATAGGTGTTGACCAGCACGAAGTCGCCCACGCGCAGACGACCGTCAACCACGCCATAGGCCGCCATCACCATGATCGCCGTCGCCCCCACGGCAATGATCGCCCCTTGTCCCAGATTGAGGATCGAGACGGATCCTTTGACTTGAACGGCCGCCCGTTCGTAGCGCCGCAGGGTCTGGTCATAACGGCGCGCCTCATGCTCCTCGTTGCCGAAATATTTGACGGTCTCGTAATTGATCAGTGAATCGATCGCCTGGGTATTGGCCTCTTGGCCCGATTCATTGGCGCTCCGGAGAAATTTGATCCGCCAGTTGGTAACCCATAAGGTGAAGGACACATAGACGACGATGGTGGCCAAGGTCACCAACGGAAAGCGCACGTCGTAGAGCGTCCACAACATGGCACAGACCAGACCGATCTCGAGAAGCGTCGGGAGAATGGAAAACAGCACGGCATTGAGCAGAAATTCGATGCCTCGGGTGCCTCGCTCGATCGCTTGGTTCAATCCTCCCGTCTGACGGTCGAGATGAAACCGCAATGCCAAGGCGTGCAGATGGCGAAACACCTGGAGCCCGATCGTGCGGATGGCCCGCTGTCCGACTTTGGCGAACAACAGATCGCGGAGTTCGCCAAAACTTTGCGCCAGGACCCGGGCGGCGCCATAGGCCAACACCAGCCCCACCGGCACCGCCATGACGATCTGGGCGGGCGACAAGACATCGACCGCCTGCTTGAAGATCACCGGCACATAGACGTTCAGCACTTTGGCGGAGACGAGAAACAACAGCGAACCGACAACGCGCATGCGCAAGTCGAGGTCTCTGGGCCACAGATAGGGGAGAAGCGACTTCAGTGTTCCAAGATCGCCTGATTTGCCGCTATAGGTGACAACAGGACCGGAAAGGGGTCGGCGGCGCATGACCGGTCAATCATCTCCTTGCTATTAGGGGCGGCGCACTTCGCCATCGAAACGGCCGTTCCTTCTAAAATAGGGTGGCGGGACCGTTCTGCCCAGGGCACCCCTTGCGATGTCGGCGTTCAGTCCCATTCGGCATGATTGCCACTGTCGATCACCTGAAGCTTTCCGCCGTTGCAGGCCGGACAAGGCGCTTCCCGCTCGAGATAATAATCGAAAGGCACGAGACGGCCCGTACAGGTCGGATGGATATAATAGACGAAGGGGCTGGTCAGAATGTTTTCCTCGGTCGGCCGCGCGGCATTGGCGACCGTGGAGCGGATGTCGCCAAAGGTCAGTCCCTCGATCTGCCCGAACATGTCCGGTGCGACCAGTTGCGCCGCCAGATCGCCATGGATTTCCATCCAATCGGCCAAACGCTGGCTATCGGGCCCGTCTTGCGCGGCCAGCGCCTGCAGGCCACCGAAGTGCGCCGCGTTCATCACCCGTGCGTAGGTGGCCATCTTGCCGGTCGACAGACAAACCATCGGCCAGAGCTCCAGACCCTGACCGCGAAACTGCGCCCCCGTGCCGACCATGAACTCTTCGCGCCAGTCGTCACAGCCCAGGGTGACATAACCACCGGCCAGCGCGCCCCCCACCCAAACCGACATTGCGGTTACCATGCCGAGGGAACCGACGACAGCGCGACGAATCATGGAGGGTCTCCGCCTCAGAACATTTATCCGGAAAATAACAGCACTCTTTCCGGACAAATGCCAAGGCCGCGTTCAGCCCGTCAAGCCGACATCCAGACCGAACTTGCCCAGCAGGTCGAGCACCGCCACGGGAACCGTCATCGTGCCGGCCTCCACATTCTGGCAGATCTGCGGCAAACTGGCCCGGACATCCGGATGATTTTTCATGGCGGCGAGAAGCCTGTCCTCGATCAGGTTCCACATCCATTTGATCCGCTGATGGCGGCGGACTTCGTCGAGTTCGCCGGATTCGGTGAAGATCCGATGGTGCTCCTCGATGCGGTCCCACAGCTCTTTCAGACCGAGTCCGCGCAAGCCGCTGATTTTGAGCACCGGCGGCCGCCAGTTGGGGCTGGACGGCGTCATGATATGGAGCGCATTGGCATAATGCTGACGAGCCAGATCCGCCTGCCGCGCATTGTCGTCTTCGCATTTGTTGACGGCGATCAGGTCGGCCAGTTCGAGCACGCCCTTCTTGATCCCCTGCAACTCGTCGCCGGCCCCCGGCAACATGAGGACCAGAAAGAAATCGGTCATGTCGGCGACCACTGTCTCGTTCTGGCCGGCCCCCACCGTCTCGACCAGAACCACGTCATAGCCGGCCGCTTCCATCACCATCATGGTTTCCCGCGTGGTGCGGGTGACGCCGCCCAGGCGTCCCGACGATGGCGACGGGCGGATATAGGCCTGGGGATTGTTGGCCAGCGTCTCCATCCGGGTCTTGTCGCCCAGAATGCTGCCGCCGCTGCGGCTTGAACTGGGATCGACGGCCAGAACGGCGACCTTGTGGCCTTTCTCGATCAGCAGGGTCCCGAATTTTTCGATGAAGGTGCTTTTCCCGACTCCGGGAACGCCGGTGATGCCGATGCGGTGGGCCTTGCCGGCATAAGGCGCCAGACGCACCAGAAGCTCTTGCGCCAGTTTCTGATGGTCGGGATTGATGCTTTCGACCAGCGAGATCGCCCGGGCCAAGCGCCCACGATTGCCCGATAGAATTCCATCGACGTAATCATCAAGCGAAAGAGTGGCGCGCTTGGCGCGCCACTCCTGCCGGTCATTGGGTGGCGTAACGGAGACTCTCCCGGTATCAACCGAGAGCGTCATTCGGCAGCCGCTCCGAACCCGAGATTGTCCATCAGCTTGACCAAGACGTCTTTGGCGGCTTCGGAAATCATCGTGCCGGGCGGGAAGATGGCCGCCGCGCCGAACTTGTACAGGGCATCGAAGTCCTGCGGCGGAATCACGCCGCCGACGACGATCAGGATGTCTTCTCGGCCCAGTTTCTTCAACTCCTCGCGCAAGCTGGGAACCAAGGTGAGATGTCCTGCCGCCAGAGAGCTGACGCCGACGACATGCGCGTCATTGTCAACCGCCTGATGCGCGGCCTCTTCCGGGGTCTGGAACAGCGAACCGATATCGACGTCGAAGCCCATATCGGCGAAGCCGGTGGCGATGACCTTCTGGCCACGATCGTGGCCATCCTGGCCCATCTTGGCGAGGAAGATACGCGGACGGCGCCCTTCCTTCTGTTCGAAGCGATTGAGAAGCTCGCCCACTTCCTTCATCTGCTTGGAATCCTTTCCCACTTCCGCCGTATAGACGCCCGAGATGGCGCGGATCACCGCCTTGTGACGACCATAAACCTTCTCGCAGGCATCGGACACCTCGCCGACGGTCGCCCGCACCCGCACGGCCGCGACCGCCAGATCCAGAAGATTGCCGGTCCCCGACGCGCAGGCTTCCGTGATGGCATGCAGAGCATGATCGACATCGGCCTGGTTGCGATTGGCCCGGAGCTTCTGCAGTTTGGCGATCTGCTGCTGACGCACCGACGAATTGTCGACCTTCAGCACGTCGACCGACTCTTCATCATCGAGCTTGTACTTGTTGACGCCCAGCACGGTCTGACGACCGGCATCGATGCGGGCCTGAGTCCGCGCGGCGGCTTCCTCGATGCGCATCTTCGGAATGCCGGCTTCGATGGCCTTGGCCATGCCGCCGGTCGCCTCGACTTCCTCGATCAGCGACCAGGCGCGCCGGGCCAGTTGATCGGTCAGCGATTCGACATAGTAGGAGCCGGCCCACGGGTCGATGATCTTGCAGATGCCGGTTTCCTGCTGAATGAACAGCTGGGTGTTCCGCGCGATGCGGGCCGAGAAATCGGTCGGCAGCGCCAAAGCCTCGTCGAGAGCGTTGGTATGCAGGGACTGCGTGTGGCCTTGGCTCGCGGCCATCGCCTCGATCTGCGTGCGGATCACATTGTTGAACACATCCTGCGCGGTCAAAGACCAGCCGGAGGTCTGCGAATGGGTCCTGAGCGACATCGACTTGGGGTTCTTCGGATTGAAGCCCTTGACGATCTTCGCCCACAGCAGACGGGCCGCCCGCATCTTGGCGACTTCCATGAAGAAGTTCATGCCGATCGCCCAGAAGAACGACAGGCGCGGGGCGAAATCGTCGACAGACATCCCGGTGGCGACGCCGGCCCGCAAATATTCCATGCCGTCGGCCAAGGTGTAGGCCATTTCGATATCGGCCGTCGCCCCGGCTTCCTGCATATGGTAGCCGGAAATCGAGATCGAGTTGAACTTCGGCATGTTCTTCGAGGTGTATTCGAAGATGTCCGAAATGATGCGCATCGAGGGAAGCGGCGGGTAGATATAGGTGTTGCGCACCATGAACTCTTTCAGAATGTCATTCTGAATGGTGCCGGTCAGCTTCTCGCGGCTGACGCCCTGCTCTTCCGCCGCCAAAATATAAAGCGCCAGGATCGGCAGAACGGCGCCGTTCATCGTCATCGAAACCGACATCTGGTCGAGGGGGATGCCGGAGAACAGCACCTCCATGTCGAGGATCGAATCCACCGCCACGCCCGCCATGCCGACGTCACCGGTGACGCGGGGATGATCGGAATCGTAGCCGCGGTGGGTGGCCAGATCGAAGGCGATCGACAAGCCTTTCTGGCCAGCCGCCAGATTGCGCCGATAAAAAGCGTTGGACTCTTCGGCGGTCGAGAAGCCCGCATACTGACGAACCGTCCACGGCTTCGTCACATACATCGTCGGATAGGGACCGCGCTTGTAGGGCGCAAATCCTGGCATGGTCTGCAGATGATCGAGACCGGCCAGATCCTGGGCGGAATAAAGCGGCTTGACCCCGATCTTTTCCGGCGTTTCCCAAAGCATCTGATCGATGCTCTTGCCGGTTTCCGCCGTGATTTTGGCTTCCCAGTCCTTGAAAGAAGCGCTGTTTTTCGCCTGCTCGAGGCTGATATTGGCAAAATTGGGAATCATTTCGCGATCACTCCCAGGCGGATCAGTTGGGCCGTCAGAGTTCCCAAGACATCGCCTCCCATGAAAATGTAGTCATCAACGCCGGCGGCATCATAAAATTCTTTTTTGTCGCCCGGCGAACCCGCCAGATAAAGCGTCTCTGCGCCAGCCGCCTTGAGAGCGGGGGCGAAGACCGGCGCCAGTTCCGGGTATAGCGCGTCCGAAGAGCAGAGGATCGCGATGCGAGCCCCACTGTCCCGAAACGCCTTGACGCAAGCCTCGACGTCGCTGAACCCGTTGTTGCCGATCGCCTGGATCCCGCCCGCCTCGAAGAAGTTCTTGGCGAAGGTGGCGCGCCCGGTATGAGCGGCGACCGGGCCGAGATTGGCCAGGAAGATGCTGGGCAGCTTGCCGGTCTTGACCTTGGCGTCATTGGCAGCGCCACGCAGACGCTCGAAGCTGTCGGCCAGATGACGCCGCGGCAGAGCACTGACCGTAGCGCCATTCCCGGCGACGACCTTGAGGACATCGGCGAAGGCCGCGCCTGAGGCCAAGGCCGCGCCAACCGCATCCAGCGAGCCCAGGGACGAGCCCAAGGCCGCGAGTTTCGGCGCCGCCGTTTTAACACCGGCGCTCAAGCGGGCCGTGGCCTTCCCGATGGCCTCGCCCACGTCCGGCATCGGCCGCAGAACGGGCTCCTCGAGGACGTTCGGGAATTCGGAAACACCGGTCAGCGGAACCCGGCGCTTGGCGATCGCCTTGTCCCGTTCGCCCATGCTCTTGGCGATCGTCTCTTGCAGGAAACCGCTCTTCAGCGCCTCGACGATCCCGCCTTTCGTCTCGATGTCCTGGAAGAAGGCCCAGGATTTGTCGGCGATGTCTTGCGTCAGACTCTCGAAGGACCAGGCGCCACCAGCCGGATCGGCCACACGATAGAGGTTCGATTCCTCCATCAGGACGATCTGGGTGTTTCGCGCGATGCGTCGCGCCTTGGAATCCGGCAAACCGATCGCATCGTCGAAAGGCAGACAGGTCACCGCATCGGCGCCCCCGACCGCCGAAGCGAAGGTGGAGACCGTGGCGCGCAGCAGATTGACCCAGGGGTCAACCCGCGTGTACATCCGCTCGGCCGATTTGGCCCGGAGCATCATCGCCGCCGCATCTTGCGAAGCGCCGCAGGCGGTGGCCACCATGGCCCACAATTTGCGGGCCGCCCGCAATTTGGCGATCTGCAGATATTCTTCGCAGCCGACGGAAAGCGTGAAGGAAATCTGCCGGCACGCGGTGTCAATGTCCAATCCCGCCGCCGTCATTGCCTTCAGATAGGCCAGCGCGGTCGAAAGAGCGACGCCTAAATCATGAATTTCGCTGGCACCGGCCGTGTGGTAGGCCGACGTGTCGACAGAGACCGAGCGCGCCTTGGGGAAGGTCTTGGCGGTCCAGACCGCCAGCGATCCCAATTGCGCGAAACCGCTGTCCAGCGTGTAGGGCAGCGCGCCGCTGGCAGCCAGATGGCCAAGCGGGTCGGCGCCAAAACCGCCGGTCGCGGTCGCGGCAATTCCCTTCTTCTTCCAAACAGCGCCCAGCGCCACCGCGGCCGGCAGGAACGCCGCCCCCGCATCGAGCGACACCGGAACCGTGGCCAAGTCAACGCCGTCGAGAACCTCCTCGATAGCCGCCTGATCGTGGGCGATCACGCCGTCGACGCCAACCGAAGCCGTCGCCTGCGCTGGCGAGCCACCGGAGCGGGCCACCTGATCGAGGCGAATGACCACCGAAGTGACGCCGCGAGACAAGTCGTGGCGGATCTCATAGTTGGCCGACTTCGGATCGGGCTCCCGGAATTCCTGGCGAATATCCCAACCATTCCGGGTGCGCAGGATCGCGTCGGTACCACGGGCATAGGGGAAAAACCCGGGGAACCCCGAGGGATCGCCTGCCCATGACCAGTTCTCGGCCACATACAGAGGTTGGATATCGACACCATCAAGGGTCTTCGTCACCATCCGCTTTTCGAACGGCGCACCCTTGAGTTCCTTGTCCTCGACGATCTTCCGCCACTCCGCGTAGGTCGTGGTTGGAAAATCCGCTGCTAATTTCAGGTCTTCCTGATCCATTTGACTCTCATTCCAATGGGGGCTGAGGCATCACGCCAATGATCCTGTCTTGAATTCGGATCATCGGATTATCCCTTGCATCACGGCCTTGGAGCATGGACATGTTCCTAAGAGGCCGTCTTGCGGTCATAGTTTTCCGGCTACTCTCCTGCGAATCCTTAACAAGGCGTCGGGGGAACAAGCAATCATCAAGGAAACGGACGACGAGCTTCGGCGAGGCATCTGGGTGGCGGCCCGATAACGCGTCCGCCATGCGCGGTCTCTCAGCGACCACACGACGCCCGTTCTCAAAAGGGCAAGGAAGGACAACCACTCCAATATCCCCAAGCTAACCAAGCTCGCGCGACAGTCTACCCAGCTAGGGTCCCCCTGTCCACGCAAGGACATTCTCGTATTGCGCACAAATAACCACATTTTTTTTATGGTGACAACCGAAAGGCGCTTCCCGTCGTTGATTCCCCGACCTGAAGTCCCGAAGACGGCCAAAATCTTGACGAATCGCCAGTGACGGCGCACCCTTCGCCGCATGAGCCTGCTTGATCATATAGAGCGCTGCAATGCGTTCGACCCCGCCGATTACCGCCCGTTCGAGATTTCCAACCGCCCCCTCGGCGCCGTACGGCACCATCTGGCGGAAAGGCTTGCCGCCTTCCCCGGTGTTTTCAACGTCACGGACGGTGCCGTGCGCCTTGATGATCGGCTGGTCTTGCCCACTCACCGCACCACGGCGGTTGACGCCGTTCTCGATCAGTTAAGACGAGAGGGCGATTTTCCGAAAGCGCTCGGCGAAGACTATCGGGTGGTCGGTCAATGGGGCGATGCGCCTCTTTTGCTGATCGACCGCTCCGCCATCTCGGTCTTTGGCCTCCGCGCATTCGGAGTGCATCTCAACGGCTATGTCCGCCAGGGTGACTCCCTCAAACTGTGGATCGCCCAACGGGCCGCGGATCGCAAGGTCGAGCCGAACAAATTGGACAATATGGTGGCCGGCGGGCAACCGGCCCGACTTGGCTTGCGTGAAAATCTGATCAAGGAAGCCGCCGAGGAAGCCGGGGTCCCGCAAGGGATGGTTGAGGGCGCCGTGCCTGTCGGCGCCCTGGGCTATTGCATGGCCGGAGAATGGGGCCTGAAACCAGATACCCTGTTCATTTACGACCTTGAGGTTCCGGAGGATTTCACGCCACGCAACACCGACGGTGAAATCAGCCGCTTCTTTTTGATGGACCCCAAGGACGTTCTCGATCTTCTGCGCAGCACCGAGCGCTTCAAATTCAATGTGCCCTTGGTCCTGATCGACTTTTTCATTCGCCACGGCCTGCTATCGCCCGACGACGAGCCGGACTATGTGGCATTGGTGAAGGGATTGAGGGGAGGGCTTTAGCGCGGTTTGCGATCAAACCGACGCCACAGCTGTCCGAACGGAGATTGCGTCTATTGCAGATTGGTCGATTAACGAAAAGTCGTCACCCTCGGGCTTGACCCGTGGGTCCATTTGTCTTTTCCGCCAGACAAGGACGCCCTGACGACAGATGGATTGCCGGATCAAGTCCGGCAATGACGATAAATAGTTGGATTTCCTCATCACAAACTTGCGCCGCGCCGAACGGTCTGATCACCTTGGCGCCTTGGCGGTTCCTCAAAATCCATCGCCCCGACCCAACGCATGGTTGACAAATTTTGTGCGTTGCGGCAGAAATATTCTTCCAATATGCAATCGTCAGTCGCACGATTGTAAGCGTGAAGGAGGATCCGCCGTTGAGTGCCAAGCCACCCAAAAAATTCTTCGAACCTCTGGCGATCGGCGCCCCCGCTCCTTACCGTGACCTGCCGGTCACGCTTGAGCGCATGGTCCATTTCTTTCCGCCCCACAATGAAAAGATGCGAAGCCGTATCGGTGAGATGATCGGCCAGGTCGACGTCTTGCTGGGCAATCTCGAAGACGCGATCCCGGCCGACGCCAAGGAAGAGGCCCGGCGCGGATTCATCAGCGTGGCCAAAACCCATGATTTCGGCGCCACCGGCCTTTGGACCAGAGTCAATTGCCTCAACGCGCCTTGGTTCCTTGACGACGTCACGGAAATTGTGGGCGAAGTCGGACATAAACTCGATGTGATCATGTTGCCCAAGGTGGAAGGGCCGTGGGATATCCATTATCTCGATCAGATGCTGGCCCAGTTGGAAGCCCGCCACAAGATCGGCAAACCGATCCTGATCCACGCCATTCTGGAGACGGCGCTGGGGGTGACCAATGTCGAGGCCATCGCCGCCGCCAGTCCGCGCATGCATGGCATGAGTCTCGGCCCCGCCGATCTCGCCGCCTCGCGCGGGATGAAAACGACACGCGTGGGGGGCGGCCACCCCTCCTACGGGGTCCTCGAAGATCCGCGTTCCGATCACCTGCCGCGCCAAATGTTTCAACAGGACCTCTGGCATTACACCGTGGCCAAGATGGTTGACGCCTGCCGCGCCCATGGCATCAAGGCCTTCTATGGACCTTTCGGCGACTTCTCTGACGATCAGGCCTGCGAGGCGCAATTTCGCAACGCCTTTTTGCTCGGCTGCGTCGGCGCCTGGTCGCTCCACCCCAAACAGATCGATATCGCCAAACGCGTTTTCAGCCCCGACGTCGAAGAGGTCAAATTCGCCAAGAAAATCCTCGCGGCCATGCCGGACGGCAGCGGCGCGGTGATGATCGACGGCAAGATGCAAGACGACGCGACCTGGAAACAGGCCAAGGTCATCGTCGATCTTGCGCGCCTTGTCTCAGCCCGGGATCCATCGATGGCGCTCGCTTACGGATGGTAACCGTCGCCCCCTCGAGCCGGATGATTTTTGGTGGGTTCGCTTCGACCTAAAGTCATCGCGTTCTAAGGGGCTCGGACCATCAGAACGTTTCCCTCGGCGAATTGGCTGTCACGAATTGCGTATCATTGTAACGGACCATCCTGTTGCGCGGACAGTTCCTTGTTGGCGATGCGTTCGGCGCGCGTCGCCAACCATTCCAGGCGTTGCAGCCGGCTTGTCCGAACGACCACCAGCACAAGGATCACATTGATCGTCAGCATTCCGAGGACCAAACCGACACTGACTTCCGACAACGGCGCAGGAGCGATGTAACCCGTCAGCACGACGATGCTGCACCCCAGTCCGGCAGCCAGCGTCCATCGAAAGGACATCGGCAATGCCAGATAGAAGATATTTGGTAAAATGAAGGTGATGAACAGAGCCGATTCGGTATGCGGGATGACCAGGACCGCACAGGCGCCGATCACCGGGACCGCCCACGCCGCGCAAATAAGCTGTAGACGCTGAAAGCTCTGA
>DATNIV010000171.1:0-2601 GCA_035604255.1 Telmatospirillum sp.
CTGGTTGGGTGGCAGCGTGCTGCTGAGCGAGCAACCTCAGGCGCACCGCTTGGGCGCATTCGTCTTCAATTTTGAAATAGCGCGCCACCGCACCCGCGCCGACGTCGAGGGGATGCGCCTCGCCGGACCGCCGATCGGCCAGCGCCCTGAGCTTGGGAGCCGCACTATCAAACTGAGACTGGTTTCCCATTACGATGGTGGCGCCAGCGGCGGCCGCGATGGCTGCAAATTTCCGCTCTGAAGCGAGGTAGGCGTCAAAATGCGGCACGTCGTTCACGAAATTGAATTCGGTACCGCCTGAATAAGCGACGGTCAGCGGCTTGCCTTGGTCATGCACCTGGAAGATTCCGGAAATCGTCCCGGGCGTATGGCCGGGCATCAGATATATGGTGACTGTTCTGCCGCCGAGCGCGATCTTCATGCCGTCGGTGGCCACAATGTCCCGCTTAGGCTTGCCGTTCGGGAAACCATTGACGGATTGGTCGACCATATCCCAATCGCCCGCGCCCATGACAATATGCGCGCCATAGCGCTCTTGCATCAGTTTCGCGCCGCCCACTTCGTTTTCATGGGCATGGGAAATAATGACGTATTTCACCTTGGCGGGATCGAGGCCGAGCTTTTTCAGGCCGCCGACAATTACATCCTCGGCGTCATAAACGCCCTGTGTGTCGTACAGGATGATTCCGTCGCTGGTGGTCAGAGCCCAAGTCGAACGGGAAGGCGTGCCCATCCAATACAGGTCGTCGAAAGCCTTTTTCGGCTCGAGGTAGGCGCTTGCCCGATTGGGGTTCATCCTGGGCGCCGGAGCGTCTGGCCGAGCAGGGGTGTTCAGCGGGGCGACGCAGATGGCGGTAACCAACCCGTAGAAATCAGCTGTGTTGTCCCGGCCACCGGCGGCATTCTTGCCAGCCGCAAGGTGACCTTCGATCGAGTCCGGTACCGGCCGCGCAGTCTGCGCATCGGCAACACTCATGACGGCCAACACAGCAAGTGCGCACGGAATGTTCCATTTTGAAGTACGCATAATGTTCCACAGGATCATCTTGTTTTTCGTCGTGGTTCCTGCGTGTCCTCGGCGCGCCTGCTTGCGACTAAAGCTAACACGCAGCCCGCTGACTGGTCCGAAGGGCATTTCGCAACAGTAATGGCGTCAACTTCTCGGCCGCTACTCCACTACCTCGACGATGTGGCACTAGTCCATCGTGCCTTCAGGCCGACCCGGTCGACTTGCGCCCCGCGAAGATAGACGGCGTTGATGCGGCGCGTATTGGTGATGTCGTCGAGCGGATTGGCGTCGAGCACCAGGAAGTCGGCGGTCTTCTTCGCGGCGATCGTGCCGGTGTCAGTAATTCCGATCAGCGCGGCGGCGTTGCGGGTCGAAGCCACGATGACCTCGGCCGGCGTCATCCCGCAGCCCGCCATGTCGGCGATCTGCTCGTTTGCCCTCCAGGGGATCGGGCCGTCCGAACCCAAGGCGACCTTGATGCCCTCCTTATTCACCCTGGTCAGATTTCGGCACTGGATTCCGAAGAATTGCTGTTCTTTGGGATCATCCTTGCTGTCGGCCTGAACTTTCTGAAACTCAACAGCGGTCATAGAGTCGCGAAGCCAGCTGCGGTCGGCGCGGACGCCGCGATCGGGAAGGTTCGGGTCCACGATGAAACTCGACTTGGCCTTGATCAGTTTGATGTACTCGTCGTCGACGTCCTTGTCCCGCACGCTATGGGCGAAATTGTCGATGCCCGCCCGCAGAATTCCCTTGGCATCCTCGAGCGTAAAGATGTGCGCGATGGTCCTGAGGTGGTGCCTATGGGCTTCGTCGATGGCGGCGCCATACAGCTCAGGGCTCAGCTTGGTAACGGTATGATCGCGGTCGTCCACCCAGATCTTGATGATGTCCACCTTCTTGGCGGCATCTTCATCGACGTCCTTGCGCGCTTCGGCAACGGTGGTGACCCAATAGGGAGCTGGCGAGCGTCCGGGTTCTGGGCCGGTGAGACCGCGTCCGGCGGTGTGGTAGCGCGCGGCGTTGGGGACGGTCTCGGCACGCACCTTGTATACCTCGTCGCCGGTATCCTGGCCGAGGCTCATCGTGGTGCCGATGCCGTAGTAAGCGAAATGCTGCAATTGATCCACAAGAGCGTCACGGGTCACAGCCAGGTGCTTATGGGCGTCGATGATCGCCGGCATCACCGTCTTTCCGGTCAGATCCACCCGAGCTGCGCCCGCGGGAACCTTGAGCTGACCTTTTCGGCCGACGGTGGTGAAGTGGCCGTTTTGAACGATGAAAGCAGAATCTTCGATGGCCGCGCTTCCGTCTCCAACAATAAGCCGCGCCCCTTCGAACACCGTCACGGGCGCCGGCTGCTGCGCCTCGACGACGGGCATCAGACAAACTGTCCCCGAAAAGAAGACGGCCATCGATAACAGACGTCGACGAACACTCCCATCCCCCGATCCCAAATTTACAGTGCGCATAGAAACCTCCCGGTCCGGATATATCGCTCGAAGCCAACGGCGACAACAGTTCGATCGAATCTCACGACAGGGTCAAGTATACCTCTGGACTCGCTCGGGAGTGCAACCCTGAACAAAGTG
>DATNIV010000172.1:0-8623 GCA_035604255.1 Telmatospirillum sp.
CATCCAGACCGACGCCGCGATCAACAAGGGCAATTCCGGCGGGCCGTTGCTCAATCTCAAGGGTGAGGTGATTGGCATCAACACCGCCATCTTCTCTCCTTCGGGGGGGTCCATCGGCATCGGATTCTCCATTCCGGCCAATCTCGCCAAGCCGGTGATCGCCGACTTGCAGAAGTTCGGCAAGGCGCGGCGGGGCTGGCTGGGGGTGCGGATCCAGTCGGTGACCGACGAGATCGCCGAAAGCCTGGGGCTCAAGGAGCAGCACGGCGCTTTGGTCGCCGATGTCAGCGCCGGCGGCCCGGCGGCGAAGGCCGGTATCAAAAAGGGCGACGTCATCGCGCGGTTCGATGGCAAGGATGTCAGCGAAATGCATCGGTTGCCGCGGATTGTCGCGGAGACGCCGATCAACAAGGACGTCGAGGTGGTGCTGTGGCGTGACGGCAAGCAACTGACCCTGCGCGCGGTGGTCGGCGAGTTGGCCGATACCGACGATGAGGACCAGGCCAAGGCCGCCGAAAAACCGACGTCGAAACAAGAGACCGGGCAGACCACGGTGGCTTCCGTGGGCCTGTCGGTGGCGGCGCTGACGCCGGCGTTGCGCGAACGCTTCAATCTTGCCAATGACGCCAAGGGCGTTGTGGTGACCGAGGTGAAGGCGTCCGGTTCCGCTGCCGAAAAAGGCGTGCGACCCGGTGACGTGATCGTCGAAGTCTCCCAGGAAGCGGTCAAATCGACGGCCGATTTCGTCGCCAAAGTCGATGCTGCCCGCAAAGCGGGCCGTAAATCGGTGCTTCTGCTGGTTCAGAGCGAGGCCGGCGTCCATTTCGTCCCACTGAAGATCGACACCGCGCCCGCCAAGAAAGGCGCCGAGGAGTAAGAGACAGGATAGATCACCACAGAGACACAGAGGACACAGAGAAGAAAATCCAATACTGATTTTTTCCTCTCTGTAATCTCTATGTCTCTGTGGCGAATTTATTTTAAGCTGTCTACCCGACGAATTCGTCTTCGCGATAGCCCTGGACGAACAAAAGGGCGGTCAAATCGGCGTGGTCGATACGGGCGCGGGCCTGGGCGGCGACCGCCGGTTTGGCGTGGAAGGCAATGCCGAGGCCGGCCGCCTCGATCATCTCAAGATCATTGGCGCCATCGCCCACCGCCAGACACGCCGAAAGCGGTAACCGCCGTTCGGCGGCGATGGCGGCCAGGGTGCGGCCTTTTCCGTCGCGGTCGAGAATCGGTTCGATGATCTGTCCGGTCAAATGTCCGTCGTTGATTTCAATGTCATTGCCGATGTCGCGGTCGAATCCGCAGGCGGCGGCGACCCTTTGGGTGAAATAACGAAAGCCGCCGGAGACCAGGGCGGTGAACGCGCCATGGGCTTTCATGGTGGCCACCAAGGTCGGCCCGCCCGGCGTCAGACGGATGCGGGCGAAGGTATCGTCAAGGTGACCGGCGGAGAGACCCGCCAGTCGACTGACCCGCATGCGGAAGGCGTCCGCGAAGGCAATTTCCCCATTCATCGCCCGCGCCGTCACCGCGGCGATCTCGGTCTTCAATCCGGCGAAATCGGCCAACTCGTCCAAGGTTTCGCCGATGACCATGGTGCTGTCCATGTCGGCGAGCAGCAGCATTTTGCGGCGCTGCTGCACCGGTTGGGCGACGACATCGACCGGTCGGTCGGCCAAGAGGTGGCGCGCCGCCGCTTCGGCCTGATCGGGCGACAGCAAGGCAAACGGAAGGTCGATGGCGCGTCGCCGGGCCAACCATCGCGGCGACAGCGTATCGGCGCCCAGATCGGCCAAGAGGGACCGTAAGCGCGTGGTGACGCTCTCGTCCAAGGCGCCGTCGCCGGCAATCAAGGTCAGCACGTGATCCATGGATAACGGTTCTAAAGTGTTGCCGGGGGTGCTGGCAAGTGACGGATAAAAGGAAGCTCTTGGCGGACGCGCGCGGTTGGACTAAGAGACAAGACCCGTCTCAGTCGATTGGAAGTGTGTCGCCATGTCCGTGCCGTTGCTTCGCCCCTTTCCCGGTCTTCGTCCCGTTGCGTCTCGCGCCGCCGAGGTTGCCGCGCCGCCCTATGACGTTCTGACCAGCGACGAGGCGCGTGTTCTCGCCGCCGGCAAGCCGTGGAGCTTTCTGCATATCTCCAAGCCGGAGATCGATCTGCCCCAGGGCACCGACGTCTATTCTCCCGCCGTCTACGCCAAGGCCGCCGAAAACTTGGGGCGGATGATCGCCGAAGGCGTCTTGCGGCGTGACGACGCGCCTTGCTTTTATATCTATCGCCTGGAAATGGGCGATCATATGCAGACCGGCATCGTCGGGGGCGGTTCGGTGGCGGCTTACGATGTCAATCGGATCCGCAAGCATGAATTCACCCGGCCCGACAAGGAAGACGACCGGGTGCGTCAGATCGATGCCTGCAACGCCCAGACCGGACCGGTCTTGCTGGCTCACCGCAACAGCCCGGACCTGGCCGCTGTGGTCGCGCGGACGGTGGCGGGCGCACCAGCCTATCGGGTGAATGCTGTCGACGGCAATGTTCATAGCCTGTGGGTGATTGACGCCCCGGCCAGTGTCGAGGCCGTGATCAAGGCGTTTGAAGCGATGCCGGCGGTTTATATCGCCGACGGCCACCATCGCTCGGCCGCCGCGTCGCGTGTCGCCGCCGCCCGCCGTTCGGCGGGAGCCGCCGCCGATGCCCCCAGCCAATCCTTCCTGGTGGTCAGCTTTCCCATCGATGAGATGAAAATCTTCGACTACAACCGGGTGGTTCGCGATCTGAATGGTTTGTCGCGCGAAGGATTTCTCGCCGCCTTGGAAGGCGAATTCACGGTCGAGGCCGAGGCCGCCCAGGTTCGTCCGGACGAACCCCGGACCATCGGTCTCTATCTGCCGGGTCAATGGTATCGTCTGACTCTGAAGAAGGCCGTTCCGAGCGATCCGGTGGCGCGTCTCGACGTCAGTCTGCTGACCGACCGTCTGTTGGCGCCGATCCTTGGCATTGCGGATTTGCGCAAGGACAAACGCGTCGATTTCGTCGGCGGCAAGCGTGGGCTGGTCGAATTGGAAAAACGCGTCGACTCCGGCGAGATGGCGGCGGCGTTCGCCTTGTTCGCCACCCGCATGGAGGATCTGGTCGCCGTGGCCGAGGCCGGTCAGGTGATGCCGCCCAAATCGACTTGGTTCGAACCCAAACTGGCCGATGGCATGGTGTCCTACCCGCTGGACTGGAGCTAGAGTCTCATTGGTTGCTTTATCCATCATCGTTGTTCGTCATCACCGGGCTTGACCCGGTGATCCATGGATGCCCGGATCAAGTCCGGGCATGACGCTTTTCGGGAAGTTTCTGTCAGCAAGAGGCCCTTTTGGGCGGACGCAGCAATGAACAAGGTCGTCGTTATCGCCGGGCCGACCGCTTCGGGAAAGTCGGCTTTGGCCATCGCCATCGCCGAGGCCTTCGACGGTGTCGTCGTCAATGCCGATTCGATGCAGGTCTATGACGGCTTGCGCATTCTGACCGCCCGGCCGTCGGTCGAAGACGAACGGCGGGCGCCGCATCGGCTTTATGGGGTTCTGCCGCCGACGGAGCTTTGTTCGGCCGGTCGCTGGTGCGGACTGGCGGTCGAGGTTTGCGAAGACGCTTGGCGAAGGGGTAAACTGCCGGTCGTCGTCGGAGGGACCGGGCTCTATCTCAAAGCGTTGATGGAAGGCTTGTCGCCGATTCCCGATGTGCCGGAGGCCGTTCGCCAGGAAACGCGCGCTCATTTTGCGGCGTTGGGCAACCAGGCTTTTCACGGAGCCCTGGCCGAAATCGATCCAAGGATGGCGGCCCGCCTGCATCCCTCCAACAGCCAGCGGCTGATGCGGGCCTGGGAGGTGCTGGCCGCCACGGGGCGGTCCCTGGCCGACTGGCAGGCCGAACCGCCCGTGGCACCGGTGGCGGCCCGGTTTTCCGTCCTTGCCGTGCTGCCGGCGCGCGAGCGTCTGTACGCCCAATGCGACGGGCGTTTCACCGCGATGATCGAGCGAGGCGCGCTCGCCGAAGTCCACGCTTTGATGGCGCGCGGGCTCGATCCGGCGTTGCCGGTCTTAAAGGCGTTGGGGGTCCCTGAACTGGCCGGCGTTTTGCGGGGCGAGACATCACTGGAACAGGCGGTGGCGGCAGCGCAAACCGCGACGCGCCACTATGCCAAACGGCAAATGACATGGTTTCGCCACCAGTTGGCAGCCGATCAGACCGTGTCCGCGCAACTTTCGGAAAGTTTACAAGATGAAATCTTGTCAAATATTCGTCGGTTTCTGTTGACCGAGGCGGAATGAGCGGCTAGCTTGCCCTTTTTGCGAGCTTCCTCGCGGATGTCGAAGGGCGATCTGTTCGACAGGGATTTCTGTGGCGAAAGGGCCGGATGATGAGTGCGGAGACGATGACGGGAGCGGAATTAGTCCTCAAGGCGCTGGTCGACCAGGGCGTTGAGGTTATTTTCGGCTATCCCGGTGGCGCCGTGCTGCCGCTTTATGACGAGCTTTTCAAGCAGAACCGGCTTCGCCATATTCTGGTGCGTCACGAACAGGCCGCGGTGCATGCGGCGGAAGGCTATGCCCGGTCCACCGGCAAGGTGGGCGTCGTTCTGGTGACCTCGGGGCCGGGGGCGACCAATGCGGTGACCGGCTTGCTCGATGCGCTTTGCGATTCCGTGCCTTTGGTCTGCCTGACCGGCCAGGTGCCGACCCATCTGATCGGCAATGACGCCTTTCAGGAGGCCGACACCACCGGCATCACGCGGCCCTGTTCCAAGCACAATTACCTGGTCAAGGATGTCAATCAGGTCGCTCGTGTGGTGCATGAAGCCTTCTATGTGGCGCGCACCGGCCGGCCCGGCCCGGTGGTCATCGACTTGCCCAAGGATATTCTGATCGGCAAGGGATCTTATGTCGGCCCGGCCAAGGTCAAGCACAAGAGCTATCGGCCCCAGGTCAAAGGCGATCTGAAAGCCATTGAGGATGCTGTCAAGCTGATGGCCGACGCCAAGCGGCCGGTTTTTTACGTGGGCGGCGGCGTGGTCAATTCCGGTCCGGCGGCCAGTCAGTTGCTGGCCCAGGTGGTGCGCATGACCGGGTTTCCTTGCACGCAGACCTTGATGGGGCTCGGCGGATTTCCCGGTTCCGATCCTTTGTCGCTCGGCATGTTGGGGATGCACGGAACTTATGAGGCCAATCTGGCCATGCATGGTTGCGACGTCATGATCTGTGTCGGCGCGCGGTTCGACGATCGGGTCACTGGACGGATCAACGCCTTCGCGCCCAATGCCAAGAAGATCCACATCGATATCGATCCCTCCTCGATCAACAAGAATGTCGTGGTCGACATTCCCATTATCGGCGACGTCGCCTATGTCCTCGAAGATCTGATCAAGGTGTGGAAGGCCCGCCAAACCCATGTCGACGAAAAGGCCCTGAAGGCCTGGTGGGCGCAGATCGCGCTCTGGCGGGCCAAGGATTGCTTGGCTTACGTGCAGAACGGCAAGGTGATCAAGCCGCAATATGCCATTCAGCGTCTCTATGAGATGACCCGGGGGCGCGACACCTACATCACCACCGAAGTCGGCCAGCACCAGATGTGGGCCGCGCAGTTCTTCAAATTCGAAACGCCGGGCCGCTGGCTGACCTCAGGCGGGCTTGGCACCATGGGCTATGGTTTGCCGTCGGCGATGGGGGTGCAGATCGCCCATCCCGAGTCGCTGGTGATCGACATCGCCGGCGAGGCGTCGATCCAGATGAATATTCAAGAGATGGCCACGCTGGCGCAATATCGTTTGCCGGTGAAGGTCTTCATTCTCAACAACCAATATATGGGCATGGTGCGCCAGTGGCAGGAATTGCTGCACGGCGGCCGTTACTCGGAAAGTTTCTCGGGCTCGTTGCCCGATTTCGTCAAACTGGCGGATGCCTTCGGCGCCGTCGGCCTCAAGGCCGAGACGGTGGACGAACTCGACGGCGTGATCGAGCAGATGATCTCGGTCGACAAGGCGGTGATCGTCGACTGCCGTGTCGATCCGATGGAGAATTGTTTCCCGATGATCCCCTCCGGGGCGGCGCACAACGAAATGTTGCTGGGGCCCAAAGACGAGGCGGGGAGCGCCATTTCCGAAGATGGCATGGTTCTGGTCTGACGGGGGAAAAGAAAAATGGCACAGCCACAACAAGAAATCCGTCGTCACACCGTCGCCATTCTGGTCGACAACGAAGCCGGCGTCTTGGCTCGGGTGATCGGGCTGTTTTCCGGACGCGGTTACAATATCGAAAGTTTGACGGTGGCCGAAGTGGACACGCGCGAACAACTGTCGCGCATTACCATCGTCACCTCCGGTACCTTGATGGTGATCGAGCAGATCAAAGCGCAATTGCGTCGGCTGGTACCCGTCCATAAAGTGTCGGATCTGACCATCGAAGGGCCGTCGGTGTCTCGCGAGCTGGCTCTGGTCAAGGTCGCCGGAACCGGCGAGAAGCGGGTCGAATCGCTTCGGATCGCCGATATCTTCCGCGCTCGCGCGGTCGACTCGACCAATGATTCCTTCGTCTTCGAAATCGTTGGTGCGACCGACAAACTCGATGCCTTCATCCATTTGATGGAGCCCCTCGGGTTGGTCGATGTCTCGCGGACCGGTGTCGTCGCCATTGCGCGCGGCCCCAATCCGATTTAACAGTTGCATTTTGCGCCTTCACCCCGGCCAGGGGCGAAGGGGCGGTGCCATTTTTCACCACAGAGACACAGAGAGCGCAGAGAGCTGCTCCCACAAGATGATCTCTGTGTTCTCTGTGTCTCTGTGGTTGATTTTTTTTCGTTCGGCGTGACCCAGTGTTGCTCTCCCACGCTTGAACCAGAAGATGAGCCCAACGAAAGGACTGTAACATGCGCGTTTATTACGATCGGGATGCCGACGTTAATTTGATCAAGTCGAAGAAGGTCGCCGTCATCGGCTACGGCAGCCAGGGTCATGCCCATGTGCTCAATCTTCGCGATTCGGGCGTCAAAGAGGTGGCCGTGGCCTTGCGTCCCGGCTCGGCGACCATCAAAAAGGCCGAAGCCGAAGGCCTGAAGGTGCTGACCCCGGCGGAAGCCGCCAAATGGGCCGACATCGTGATGATCCTCACCCCCGATGAGTTGCAGGCCGATCTCTATGCCGACGACCTGAAGGATAATCTGAAGCAGGGCGCCGCTCTGGCCTTCGCCCATGGCCTTAACATCCATTTCAAGCTGATCGAGGCGCGGGCCGATCTCGACGTCTTCATGATCGCCCCGAAAGGCCCCGGCCACACGGTGCGTGGCGAATATCTGAAGGGTGGCGGTGTTCCCTGTCTGGTCGCCGTGGCGCAGAATGCCTCGGGCAATGGCCTGGAATTGGCGCTGTCCTACGCGTCGGCCATCGGTGGCGGCCGCTCCGGCATCATCGAGACGACCTTCCGCGAGGAATGCGAGACCGATCTGTTCGGCGAGCAGGTGGTGTTGTGCGGCGGTCTGTCCAAGCTGATCAAGAGTGGTTTCGAGACCCTGGTCGAAGCCGGCTATGCGCCGGAAATGGCCTATTTCGAATGCCTGCATGAAGTGAAGCTGATCGTCGATCTGATCTACGAAGGCGGCATTGCCAACATGCGCTACTCCATCTCCAATACCGCTGAATATGGCGACTATGTCTCTGGTCCCAGGATCGTGACCGATGAGACCAAGGCCGAGATGAAGAAGGTGCTGGCGGATATCCAGTCGGGTCGTTTCGTCCGCGATTGGATGCTCGAATGCAAAGCCGGACAGCCGTCCTTCAAGGCGACCCGGCGTATCGAGGGTGAGCATCAGATCGAGGAAGTCGGCGAAAAGCTGCGCGGCATGATGCCGTGGATTTCCAAGAACAAGCTGGTCGACAAGGCCCGCAACTGACGAGGCAAAAAAGCGTCATTGCGAGCGTTAAGCGAAGCAATCCAGAAACTGTTGCTGGATTGCTTCGCCTCCGGCTCGCAATGACGCCTTTAACTCCTATTTCTTCTAGCCATTTCGTCGTCTCTCCTCTCTCTCAATGACGTAGAGCGTGATCAGGCGCGACTACTCCATTTTCCGTCATTGCCGGGCTTGACCCGGCAATCCATGGACCACCGGGTCAAGCCCGGTGGTGACGAGTCCTGAACGTGATGCCGTCAGGTCGTACGACGTTCCAGATCGAAGCGATCAAGGCTCATCACCTTGGTCCAAGCCGCCGCGAAGTCACGTACGAACGCCGGCTGCGAGTCGTTGCTTCCATAGACTTCCGCAAGGGCTCGGAGCTGCGCGTTTGAACCGAAGACGAGGTCGACGACGGTGCCCGTCCATTTGAGTTCGCCCGTCGCCCGATCGCGTCCCTCCAGCACGCCTTCGGAAGTGGCGGACGTCTGCCACGTCGTCCTCATGTCGAGCAGATTCACGAAGAAATCATTGGTCAAGGTCTCCGGCCGCTTGGTGAAAACACCGTGTTTGGACTGCCCGAAGTTTGCATTCAGGGCGCGCATGCCACCAACCAGAACCGTCATCTCGGGAGCGGTCAATGTCAGCAGATTCGCCCGATCCACCAGCAGCTCCGCCGCCGAATGT
>DATNIV010000173.1:0-6326 GCA_035604255.1 Telmatospirillum sp.
TATTGGCTTTTTCTCGGTCGACGGCAACGCCAGCCGGTGCGCCTCGACAGCGTCGTGACGCAGGCTTTCGAGATCGGCGTTCAGGCGATCCCCATCCTGTCGGTGTTGACCTTCACCATCGGCGTCATGCTGGCAATTCAAGGGATTTACACACTGAAGACCTTCGGCGCCGAGTCACGGGTCACCACCGGAATCGCGCTGTCCCTGGTGCGCGAATTTTCCTCGTTGATCACCGGTATTCTGGTCGCCGGCCGCTCGGGTTCGGCGCTGGCCGCCCGGTTGGGAACCATGACGATCAATCAGGAGATCGATGCCTTGACGGTGATGGGGATCGATCCCATCCGCTATCTGGTGGTTCCGCCTTTGGTCGCCATGGTGGTGATGGTGCCGGCTTTGACCATGTGGTCGCATCTGGTCTCGTTGTTTGCCGCCGGCCTTTACGTCAGCGCGGCACTTGACATCAGTTTCAGCGCCTATGTGCAGCAGGTGATCGATGCCCTGCGATTGGCGGATTTGGCGCATGGCCTGGCGAAAAGCGTCATTTTCGCCGTGCTGATCACTCTGGTCGGCGTCGTCAATGGGGCGGCCGTCACTGGAGGCGCCGAAGGGGTCGGACGGATGACCACGCGATCCGTCGTTCACGCGCTTTCGGCTATCGTCATTACCGACATGATCTTCGCCTTCATGGTGACCCGATGACGGCTTCCATCAACATCGAAGTCGATGGTCTGGTTGCCTATTACGGCGAACGAAAAGTGCTGAAGGGGATTGATCTGGCTGTCGAGGACGGTGAGATCATGGTGATCATGGGCGGTTCCGGGTCCGGCAAGAGCACGCTGCTGCGGCATCTTTTGGGGCTGATGTTGCCGGCCGAGGGCGTGGTACGGCTGCTCGGGCGTGATCTCGCGCAATTGTCGTCGTTGGAGATGTTGGATTTGCGTCGCCGCATGGGCGTCGCCTTCCAGAGCGGCGCCCTGTTCAGTTCTCTGACGGTCGCCGAAAACATCATGCTGCCGCTTCAGGAACATACCGATCTCGACACCAAAACCATGGAAATCATCGCGCACCTCAAGCTCGAAGTGGTCAGTCTGGCCGGTTTCGGCCATCTGATGCCGGCCGAGTTGTCGGGGGGCATGATCAAGCGCGCCGCTTTGGCCCGCGCCATCGTGACCGATCCCAAACTATTGTTTTGCGATGAACCGTCGGCCGGCCTCGATCCCGTCGTTTCCTCGTCGATCGACGATCTGATCTTGCGTCTTCGGGACGCCATGGGCATGACCACCGTGGTGGTGACACACGATCTGGACAGTGCGTTCAAGATCGCCGACCGTATCTGCGTGCTGGACGACGGCGAGGTCATCGCGCTTGGGAACAAAGACGAAATCCGGGCCAGCCAGAGCGTGCGCGTGCAAAATCTGCTGAATCGCCGTAGCGAGGAGGTTACACTCGACACCGACGCTTATCTGCGCCGGCTGCTCGGTGAAAGTTGAGAAAATGCGAGACAGTCGGATCAATTATGTCCTGGTTGGCAGCTTCGTGCTGGCCATGCTGCTGGCCCTGGTGGTGTCGATCGCCGTGATTTCCGGCCGTACCGGGCGGACCGATTCCTATTACGTCCTTTATGACAATGTGGGCGGTGTCAAATATGGCACCAAGGTCTTGTTCGAGGGCTTTCCCATCGGGCAGGTCGAGGATATTCGACCACAGCGCGACGACGGCAAGGTCCGGTTTAATTTGCGTCTGGCGGTGACCGGCGGTTGGCAGATTCCCGATGACAGCGTGGCGAGAATCGCCGCGTCCGGTTTCTTGGCGGCGGTCGCCATTGACATCAAAGGCGGTTCCAGCGCCGGCTTGCTGGCACCGGGAACGCAAATCAAAAGCCAGTCGGGCGGCAATTTGTTCAACGCCATGGCCGATATCGCTTCGGAGGTGACCAATCTCAGTCAGACCGGGTTGCGTCCCTTGATCGAAACGCTCAATCGCACTGTTGCCGCCTTTGGCCCGGTGCTGGAACAAAGGGCGCCGCAATTATTCGACAATCTGGTTTCTCTTTCGGCGGATTTGGCGGCCAAGACGCCGCGGATCTCGACCAATGTCGAACAGATGACGTCCGGTATGAACCGGCTTTTCAGTCCGGACAACACCCGCAAGCTGGAAGACACCATCGGTAATGTGGATCGGACGGCGAGCAACCTAGCCGAATTGACCGGCTCTCTGCACGCCAGCAAGGCCAAAGTCGACAGTCTGCTGACGACGTTGGACAAGATGACGAGCGACAACAGCGAGTCTGTGGGGCAAGGTCTCAAGGATTTGCGCTATAGCTTGCAAGCGGTGGCGCGCAATATCGACTCGGTGACCTATAATCTTGAGGGAACGGCCCGCAATATGAACGAATTCAGCCGCGAGATTCGCCAGGATCCGGGTCTGCTCCTGGGCGGCAACCGCTCGCGCGACGAAACGGGGCCGAAATGACGATGCCGGCCCGTATTCTTGCTCTCAGTCTTGCTTTGCTGCTGGGGGCTTGCGTCGGCGGTTCGGGGCCTGTCGACACTTATTACCGGCTGGATGTGCCGGCACCGGCCGCCGTGCCGGCGCCCTTGCTGCCTGGTGTTGTCGAGGTCGGGCGTTTCGCCGCCGAAGGGCTGGCCGGCGAGCGCTCCTTGCTCTACAGCTATCGGGACAAACCCGACCAGTTGTTGCGCTATGGCTATCATTTGTGGGTCGAGCCGCCGCCGGTGTTGCTGCAGAATCAACTGGTGCGGCTGTTGCGCGATGTTCATGCTGCGCCGACGGTGGTCACCGCCGATTTGCGGGTGCCGCCCGATTTTCTGATCGAAGGGCGCTTACGCCGGTTCGAACAGATTGCCGGGGCGCCGCTTTCGGTGGTGGTGGACATGGATTTGGGGGTGGTGCGCCTGCATGGCGGCGACCTTGTTCTGCTTGACAATTATCGAACGGAAAAACTGATGACAGGGGATCAACCCGCTGATGCCGTAAGGGCCTATCAGGCCGCGGTCGGGGACATATTCAGCCGGTTTCTGGCCGATTTGGCGCAGAAACAGGGGCTCCGATGAGCCGCAAACCCCGCTTTGTCCGGCCACGCGGTAAGCCGGCGGTCACATTGCCGCGCAATTTGGAGATCGACATCACCGAACTGGGGGGGCGCGGCGACGGAATCGGCTCTCACGACGGGCAGCCGGTTTTCGTTCCCTGTACCGTGCCGGGCGACCGTGTCTTGGCGCGTGTCGATGGCCGCAAAAGCGATGGACTGGCCGCGACATGCCTGCATCTTCTCACAGCCGGTCCCGGCCGGGTGGCCCCGGCCTGCGGTCATTTCGGCGACTGTGGCGGCTGCGCCCTGCAACATCTCGATAGGGAGCGCTATGCCGCCTGGAAACGCGATCAGTTGGTGATCGCTCTGCGCAGAGCCGGTTTTGCCGAGGATCTGGTGGCGCCGATGATCAGCATCGCGCCGGGAACCCGTCGCCGCGCCACCTTCGCCTTCCTGCGCAGGCGGGGCGAGCTGACGCTCGGATTTCATGCCCGCGGCAGCCATCAGCTGGTGGATGTCATTCAGTGCCCGCTGTTGGCTGCGCCGCTACTGGGCCTTCTCCCGCCGTTGCGTGCGCTGTTGCGCGACATTATCGAGGACGGTCGTGAGGGCGATGCCATCGTCACGCTCACGGAAAACGGACTCGACGTTCTGGTCGAAGCCGAGGCGCGACTGGATTTGTTCGACCGCGAACGCCTGGCCGCGTTCGCCGAGCGGCTCGATCTCGCCAGATTGTCCTGGCGCCGGCCGGGACTGGGGCAAATCGAGCCTCTGGCCCATCGGCGGCAAGCCTTGATTCGGTTCGCCGGGATCAGTGTCGACCTGCCACCGGGAACCTTTCTTCAGCCCAGTCCCGAGGGCGAGCAGGCGCTGGCCTCTCTGGTTTTCGACTCCGTCGGCGCCGCCAGCCCGATCGCCGATCTGTTCGCCGGTTGCGGCAGTTTCACCTTTCCGATGGCCCAAAAAGCCTTTGTCCATGCCGTCGAAGGCGAGGCCGCCGCCGCCCGGGCGTTGAAATCGGCGGCGGAACACAATGGCGCGCGGATCAGCGTCGAATGCCGAGATTTGGCCCATCGGCCGCTTCTGGCCGACGAGTTGAAACGCTTTCATGCCGTGGTGTTCGATCCGCCCCGCGTGGGGGCGTCCGCCCAGACCGAACAACTGGCGGTGGCCGGTCCGCCGCTGGTGGTGGCGGTCTCCTGCAATCCGGCGACCTTGGCCCGCGACGCCAGAACTCTGGCCAAAGGCGGCTATCGCCTGATCCGCGCGACGCCGGTCGATCAGTTTCCCTGGTCGGCGCATCTCGAAGCGGTGGCTTTGTTCGAACGATGACCTGCCGGATTTGTCCGATTTTGGAAGGGCATATAGCGAGCTTTCGCGACGCCGTCGACGTTGTTGCGCGGGAACGGAGATATCTCGCCTTTCTGGAGGCCCCGCCGCTTGAGGAGGCGCGACGGTTCGTTCTGCACAATATCGACCATCGCTATCCTCAATTCGTCGTGTTGAGCGGCCAGGAGGTCGTCGGTTGGTGCGATGTGATTCCAAACCGTTTGCGAATCGTTCATGCGCACTGCGGCACGTTGGGTGTCGGCCTTTTGCCGGCGTTTCGAGGCCAGGGCATCGGGCGCAGGCTTATGGAGCGGACGATGGACGCGGCGTTCGACTTTGGCGTGACCCGCATCGAATTGACTGTGCGGGAAACGAATGCCACTGCCATTTCCTTATACGAAAGCCTTGGCTTCAAAAGAGAGGGCTTTCATAGAAATTCCGTTTGCATCGACGGCCTCTATGAAAATTTGTACTCAATGGCGTTCATGAACGCATGCTCTGGGCACAATTCGAAAGCAGATTGAGCCGTACCGCTCGCGGGCGGTACGACTAACCCCTTGGGCGAGACGGGCCTGTCCCCGTCACCGGATCGGCGAGAAATCGGAGGCCAGCAGGATCTTGTTTTCCTGCTTTTCCAACATCGGCAGTGCTTTAGGCATAAATTTGGTTTGCCAATCCTGGTCCTGATAGAGGGCTGCGCGTTTTTTGACGCGGTCGTCCAAGCTTTCGTAGGCCCAGATATGGATGAGCTGATTCAATTCTCCAATATCCGTGTACCAGTAACCGACGAGAGTGGCATATTTGGAGATAATGGGAAGGCCAACCTCTTCGAAATGTTTCAGATATTCTTTCAGTTTTCCCATATGGATAGTGTATGTCCGCATCTCGAAATACATAGTGGTTCGTCCTTATCAGTGGTCTTTATTGAAGCTGATTATCGCTGGGCGACGATCACGGTTTCCGGTTCGTATTCCAGGAAGCAGGTCATGATGCGGTCTGGATCGCTGCGCACGGGAATGAAGCGATTCAGTCCCGTCAGGTCCGGTGTCAGATCGCGAAAACTGAGTTCGGCAAGTGCGATCGACTGGTAGCCGGGGCCACTGCCGAGATCTACGGCCTGACGCGATCCGGATGGCGATATCGCCAGGCTGTTGAGCAACGAACGTTGCGCCGCTACCGCTCCGGCAAAGTCTCCCGACATCCATGTGTAATGTTCCGCTAGTAAAGCGTCGTAATGGTCTGCCACACTCGCAACGCTATCCCTTGTGTCCAGAGTTTCCATCGCCATTTTTGCAGTGCCAAGATTTCATTCCGAGGGAGGGGCATTGTAGCATTCCTTATGCCGAATGCGGTGACTCCATTTGGGAATGGCGGTGATCTGAAATTATCTCGATCAGCATATCCATAACGGCCCGAATGCGCGGCGCGCGGCGCAGATCGTCATGAACGACCATCCAGATGTCTCGGCAAGGCATCGCCCCTGTGTCGGGGAGGCGGGACAGCGCTTTGTCGCCGTCACCGAGAAAGTGCGGGAGGAGGGCGACCCCCATACCGGCGCGCGCCGCTGCGGCAAGGCTGGCGACGTCGTTGGCCCGAAAGATCACGGGACGTCCGCTCATCGCGTCTTCGAGCCAGCGTTGCTGGGGGAGTTCCTGAGGAATGTCATCGTGGGCGATGAATTCCCAGTTGCGCGGGTCCGTTTGCTCGGCGTAGCCAACGGCGGCATAGAGGGCAAAGGGCATCTCCCCGACCTTGCGGGCGATCAGCCCGTCGCCGGTGGGACGCGAGAGGCGAAGGGCGATGTCGGCTTCGTGCCGATCCAGATTGACGATCTGCGGGTCGCCGATCAGGTCGATGGCGATGCCGGGGTGGCGTTTCTTCAGCAGGATCAAGCGCGGCGCCAGGACGACGCTGGCGAAGGTCGGAGGCGCGCTGATGCGGACGG
>DATNIV010000174.1:0-3975 GCA_035604255.1 Telmatospirillum sp.
CAATATGATCCTTTACCGTGTCGGGGCCCGAAAGTGGATCTCGCGGATCATGGTGACCTGGGGGCTGGCGACGGCCGCCATGATCTTCGTTACCTCGGAAACGCAGTTCTATATCGCGCGGTTCATGATCGGCGCGTCGGAGGCGGGGTTCGCTCCCGGGATTCTGTACTATTTCACCGTCTGGTTCCCCCGGAGCTATCGCGGGCGCATCACCTCGATGCTGTTTCTGGCGTCGGCCTGCTCCGGTCTCATCGGGGCTCCCATTGCCGGGTTGGTTCTTTCCTATATGGACGGTCTCATGGGGTTGGGGGGATGGCGTTGGCTCTTCGTGCTGGGCGGCCTTCCTTGCGTCCTCCTCGGGATCACGGTCTTCGCCTTGCTGAAGGACCGTATCGAGGACGCCTCTTTCCTGACGGCGGACGAGAAGGCGTTGCTCGGCGCGACCATTGCCAAGGAACATGTGCATGCGGCCGTCGGCCATTCCCTGTTCGGCGCCTTCAAGACACCGGGCTTTCTCATGCTGGGCGTGCTCTATTTTCTGATTCAGATGGCCTCCTATGGCCTGAATTTCTGGGTGCCCGATTTGATTCATTCCTCCGGGGTCCGTGATTCCACCGTCATCGGCGCCTTGACGGCCGTGCCTTACGTCTTTGGCGCGATCACGATGTTCGTTCTCGGTCGGTTGTCCGACGTGACCGGAAAACGAACGACCTATTTATGCGCCCTCCTCTTGGCCGGCGCCCTTGCCTTTATCCTGTCGGGTATCTTCGACCACAACACGGTGCTGCTGGTCGGCGCGCTGGCTCTCATGGGGGCCGGTATCGTCGCCTCGATACCGATGTTCTACACGCTGCCCGCCAAGATCTTGGTGGGAGCCGGGGCGGCCAGCGGCATTGCCTTGATCAACACCATGGGACAACTGGGCGGCATCGTCAGTCCGGTCATGGTCGGGCGGGTTCGCGATCTCACCGGCAGCACGACGCCCGCCCTCTATGTTATCGCGGGGCTGTGTCTGCTGGCGGCCGGTATCGTGGCCTTCGGTTTGCCGAGCACGATGCGCAGCAAGGAGACGGACGTCGCCATGGAGGCCGAAGTTGGATAAGCCCTTGCTCTATTCCGCCGTACCGTCCAGGAAGAACCGATAGGCCGGATTGGCGGTTTCCTCCCAATAGGGATAGGCCAGAGCGTCCAGATAGCGCTGGAACTTCGCCCGTTCGGCCGGCGGCACCTGAATGCCGGCCAGAACGCGGCCATAGTCGGCGCCGTGGTTGCGGTAGTGGAACATCGAGATGTTCCAGTCGTGCGCCATGTCGTTCAGGAATTTGATCAGAGCCCCCGGCCGTTCGGGGAACTGAAAGCGGAAAACCAGTTCGTTGGCCAATCCGGCCGCTCGCCCGCCGACCATATAGCGGACGTGGACCTTGGCCATCTCGTTGTCGCTCATATCGACCACGGTGTGGCCCTGCTCGCGTAAGAGATCGAGCAGCATCTGCTTCTCGGCGAGACCTTCGGTCAGTTCGATGCCGACGAAGATGCGGGCGAGTGTCGGATCGGAATAACGATAGTTGAATTCCGTCACCGAGCGCCGCCCCAGTCCTTGAACGAACCGCCGGTAGCTGCCGGGCTGTTCGGCGATGGTCACGGCAAACAGGGCTTCGCGTTTCTCGCCGATTTCGGCCCGTTCGGCGATGTGGCGGAGCCGGTCGAAATTCATATTGGCGCCGCTGTTGATCGCCAGCAAAGCGCCGCCCTCCGACGGATTGGCGGCGGCATAGCGTTTCAATCCGGCAAGACCGAGCGCGCCGGCCGGTTCGGCGATGGCGCGCGTGTCATCGAAGATATCCTTGACGGCGGCGCAGATTTCATCGGTATCGACGACGATGATCTCGTCGAGCAATTCGCGGCATATGCGGAAGGTTTCGACACCGGCTTGCCGGACCGCGACGCCGTCGGCGAATAGTCCGACCTGATCGAGCGCCGTGCGTTCACCGTCGGCGAGCGCCTTGGCCATCGACGCGGCATCCTCCGGTTCGACGCCGATGACCTTGATTTCGGGCCGGAGGAATTTGATGCAAGTGGCGATGCCGGCGGCCAGTCCGCCGCCGCCGATTTGCACGAACACCGCTTCGATCGGTCCCGGATGCTGACGCAAAATCTCCAACGCGATGGTGCCCTGTCCGGCGATGACCTCGGGATCATCGTAGGGATGAATGAAGGTGAGGCCTTTTTCCGCCTCGATCTGACGGGCATGGGTGTTGGCCTCGTCAAAGGAGTCGCCATGCAGCACGACGCGGGCGCCGCGGCGTTTCACCGCCTGCACCTTGATCGAAGGCGTGGTGCGCGGCATGACGACGGTGGCTTTCGCTCCCAGCTTTTGTGCCGCCAGAGCCACGCCTTGCGCGTGGTTTCCCGCCGAGGCGCAGATGACGCCACGGCTGAGGGCGTCGGCGGAGAGACCGGCCATCTTGTTGTAGGCGCCGCGCAATTTGAAGGAAAAGACCGGTTGCAGATCTTCGCGCTTGAGAAGGATCGCCCGGTTCAGGCGCGCCGTCAGTCGGGGCATGGGGTCCAAAGGGCTTTCAATGGCGACGTCATAGACCCGCGAGGTCAGGATCTTGCGCATATAATCGTTCATGTCAGCGGTTTTGTGCCATTCGGTTGCCATAAGGGAAGCCTTCGGTTGCGTCTTTTCGCCTGATGATACCTTACGGAAGGGGGGATGCCCCTGCAACGACCGCTTTCCGCTTCGGCGACCGGCTTGGCTCGCGAATCGGACTCGCTTCGCCGTGTGGTGGACGACTTCCTGAAGGATGTGCGCGCCGCTTGAGGCGTGGTGATCGGTTCCGATCACTGCGTCTTGGTGTCAGTCAGCGTTTCGACACTGTGTCGGGAATGGATGCTGATCATGCCGAGCAAAGCCCGTCTGAGTTCGTCGGCGGCGACGGGCTTATGCATGATGCGAAGACCGCTGCCGTGGACCTCCCGGACTCTTTCCGGCGCCGTGTCGCCGGTGATAATGAGACTGGGAATAAGCTGTCCCGTCGTTTCACTGAGGCGAAGCACTGTTTCGATGCCGGTCAATCCGCTGCTCAGGCGGTAGTCCGCGATGACGGCATCGGGGATGCCGAATTCTTCGATCTTTGCCAAAGCTTCTTCGCCGAGGCAGGCGCTCATCGTCCGGTATCCCCAGTTGCGCAGCATCATCTCCAAACTGTCGCGCAGCAGGGCGTCGTCCTCGATGATCAGAATCAAGCCTTCGGCCCCTTCCGTTCCGTCGATGGCGCGGCGATCGCCTGTTACCAACTGGTGGGCAACCGGCAAGGTGATTGAAAAGCGCGAACCACGCCCCAAGGTGGATCGAACCGAAACCGTGCCGTCAAGCAGGCGCATAATCCGCTTGACGATGGACAACCCCAATCCGAGTCCCTGGGAGCGGTCGCGGGCCGCATTCGCCACCTGATGGAACTCCTCGAAAATGTCGTCCAGATGATCAGCGGCGATGCCGATCCCGGTGTCGACGACGTCGATCCGCACCATCTTTTTCTTCCTGCGGCAGCCCACCAACACGCGGCCGGACGGACAATAGCGCAAGGCGTTTTCAAGCAGATTGCGCAAGACCCGTTCGATCAGCACAGGGTCGGTGCGCACATGGACCGATGTGGGGATGAGACGGAAATCGAGAGAGAGATGCTCGGCCCGTAATCGATATTCGTCGGCCAAGCGACCGAGAAGGGAATCCAGGCTGACGGTTTGCAGAACGGGAACGATCACGCCGGCATCGAGCCGGGAAATGTCGAGCATGCTGTCGAAGAGAAGGCGGAGCGCGTTGACCGCCTCTTCCATCTGGTCGACGGCCTTTTTGACCGGAGAGCCGGCCAAACGGGTCTTTAAGACCTCGATGAGCAGGAGGAGCGACTGCACCGGCTGTCGCAGATCATGGCTCGCGGCGGCCAGAAACTTCGACTTCGACAAGCT
>DATNIV010000175.1:0-5086 GCA_035604255.1 Telmatospirillum sp.
CCCAGTTTGACCCCGCCCCGCCCGATGTGGTCGTCCTCGTTTTTCATGGCGGTGGGGTTCGATATCGCCATTGGCGCCGACAGGAGCGGCACACCGACGGCAATATCGAACGACAGCGTCCAATGTGCTGCCAGAGAGTACCGTGTCAGTCCCCCGATGAGGACCCGCCCAGCCGGTTCCGGCATCAAGGGGACGAGCATTTGCGGCATCGGCGCCGCCGATATCGGCGCTCCCACTTCGAGATAGGGGGTGACGCGAACATCCGTGGCGAGGGGGTAGCTCTTTCCCAGAGTCCTGGAAAATGTCTGATAGCGATCGGTGGCCGGGCCAATATGAAACGCATCATCCGTGCCGGACCCCGGATATTCGACAAGAGGTCCCGCCGCCACGTCCACGACAGCGGCTGCTTCCGCGGGAGTGTGGAGGGCGAGCAGGACCATCCCAAGGGAGACTGCGAGGCGGCGAAGCATGGCGGTGGCAGAAGCCTTCAAAGCGCGATGTGGTGACGATCCGACACCTCAACCGGCGCGGATGGCGTTCACGTTACATGAGACACAGCCACGGACTCAAGTTTATCGATGGTCACCGGCGGGTCCCGTTATTTTTTGCCTTTCGCCCGCGCTCCCACGAGGGGCGAGGGATTTGAGGTTGATGCCCGCCCTTTTGCCCCTCTCCGGACGGCGTTATTTTAACTGCGCGACCAGCGTATCCGCCCCTTTCTCGATACCGGTCTCGGCCGCCGCAAGCGATCCCATGCTGGCCCCGATGTTCATCGCGCCGGGATATTGCTTGGTGATGTACGCGTTGAGAAGGCGATTGGTCGGGGCGTCAAAGATCTCCACGGCATAGATCACCGACCCTGAAACCATGCCTTCTCCACCCCGAACGGCTTGCACGCCGTTGTACAGATTGCCGGCGAGGTCGAAATGCGTGAACGTCCCGATAACCGGCGTCGTCGTCGCCGCGCCTGTCAATGTCAGCTTTATGCGTAGCGTGTTGGGGCCGGGCACGCTGGTGATTTGGAAGCGCTTCGACAGCTTTTCGAAAAACTGAGCCAGCATGGTGCGCGCGAGAGAAGCTTTGTCGCCTTCGGACATGTCGCCGAATTGATGGTCGGCACCCCGATAGATATCGACCGAATCGATGATCGCTTTGTCATAGCTCCGCCAATCCACCTGGGTCGAATAGCTGTAGGGAATATGTCCGGACTCGTCGTTCGTGTTGGGGCGTAGCTGGGAGGAGGAGGCGATACCGCGATAGGCGGTGGGCTCCGCAGTGCCGCAAGCGGCCAACGCGACGCAAAGAGCGACCGCCGAGAGCCGCTGCACCATGATTGATTTCGACATTCAAAGCTCCGTTTCAGATCAAGAAGAAAGAACCTCGGCCATCCGATCGGCCAAGGCGGCAACCATGGCCAACACGACGGCAGCGAGACCACAGACCGCCGGCCCGAGTTGCACCTCCGCCAAGCCTTCGAGCCGAACGTAGGAGACCAGGGCGCCGAACAGGAAAATCTCCAACATGCTCCAGGCACCCAACCGGCCGTGCCAGCGCAAAGGCTGGAAGAGCCAAGGCGGCGGCCGTCGCAGGGCCAGACCACCGAGCACGACAAGTCGCAGAGAAAGGCGCAATAACGGCGCCAGCACCACGGTCGTCAACAGGACCAGGGACAGCACCCACAACCCGTCATCCAGAAAGGCCCAGGCTCCGGACTCGACGGTGCTGCTGTGCGTTCGGCCCAGCAGGCGAACGGTCAGAAAAGGTGTGGTGAGGGTAACGGCGCAGAGAATCAGGCTGGTGGCCGCCAATGCCAGCGGCGTGGACAGCGGGCTCTGGTGGTGGCGACGCAACACCGCGCCACAGCACGGGCAGCGGTAATCCATCCCGGACTGCAGCGACGGCAGACGCAACAGAAGGCCGCAATCGTCACAAGCGCGCAGCAGGTTGCCAAGCACGCCTGTGGTGTATCGGTTGGGGGCAATAGCGCCCATGCCGTGATGCCGTGCCGATGCCATGTCGGTGCCTCACATCCTGAGTGAAGCGTCACACTAGCAGCGCACTAACAAACCGTCTAGTCGGTTTTTTTATGGGGCTTTAGAAATTTGTTTGGAGGCGGGGGCGAACGCTATTTCTCAGCCTCCGTGAACGCGGCCCACTGCCGGCTGTCGATCAGCCGCTCAAACAAACGCTCACGGTCCTCTCCGGAAAATGGGCAAAGCCCGAACAGAGCCGTCAGAGCCAGCCCTTTGGCGGCGACCCAGCGCAGCATCGCCAGTTCAGGGTCGGTCGCCTCGGCCTTGATGCGCTCGATCTTCTTGGCATCAATCTCTCGGGCGACGGACAGAAGATCGGGCTCTTCAGCCAAGGCGCCGATGACGGCAAAGGCAACGGATGTCGGCTCGGTCGTGGCTTCGCGCGATGTTGCGATCTGCGCCGACAGATAAGGTTCGGGTTGTCCAGGACCCATTTCCGCCAAATAGTCCTGGGCGAACTTTTCGAAATACTTGATCTGATGTTCAAGCAGAGCCTTCAACACCGCCTCTTTCGTCCGGAACTGATGCATCAGTCCCCCCTTGCTGAGGCCGCTTTCGCGTGCAATGGCATCGAGCGTCAGTCGGCCCGGGCCATCACGGGCGATGATGGTGAGTGCGGCCTGAATGGCGGCATTCCGGGATCGTTCCGAACGGACGGTATTTTCCATGATCTCTCTCAAGAGCCGAGGCGAAGTTGCGCAGACGAAAGACGCTGCGCGACTGATATAGCTCAAAAGATGACCAAAAAACAATCTATTCGGTCTGTTTTTGCGGGGAGGTCAAAATTGAGAGTCGACAAACTACAGTCCCAATATGGGGATTTTAATCAACCATTAAGCTACTTATGCTATTGGTTATATCTCGAATGGTGAGGTGGGGCTGGCTGAAGACACCGAACAATCCGACCGCCCCTGTTAGGATCCATCATGCTAAAGCGATTAGGAATCTCTGCAAAGCTGATCTCCTTGGTCTTTGGAGGCGTGGTCGGCTTCATCATTTTGGCGGCTTTCGCCCTTTCTTTTTTGCATGCGACGATGATCGCGGATCGGGTGACCAAGGTCCAGAATTTGGCGGAAGCGGCGCGTGACCTTGCCAAGACCTTCGATGGCAAGGTCAAAGCCGGGGAAATGGATCTGGCGACGGCGCAAGCGGCGACCAAGGCGGCTTGGCGCGGCATGCGGTATGGGAACGGAGACTATTTCTTCGCTTACGACTACAAAGGCACCAATATCGTCCATCCTCTCAATCCGGAACGGGAAGGAAAAAACTTCCTGGAGAGCAAGGATGCTCACGGCTATGCCTATCTGCCGGATATGATCAGCCGGGCTCGTGCCGGTGGCGAGCCTGTCTTTTACTACTACGCCAAACCGGGTGCCGCCGGCTCGTTCCGCAAAGTCTCTTCAGCGGCAGATTTTGCACCCTGGGGCTGGGTTGTCGGGACCGGGATCTATATCGACGACGTCGATGCCGAGTTTACCAATGTTGCCTTGAAATTCGCGGCGATCATCGGGCCGATCACCCTGATTCTTGTCGTTGGCGGTCTGTTTTTGGCTCGGAACATCGCCAATCCGTTGCGGCGTCTGGCCTCGGTGACCGACCGATTGGCGCACCAAGATTTTGATGTTGACGTCGGAGGGATCGAACGCGGCGACGAGATCGGTCTTCTGGGACGGTCCATCATCGTTCTGCGCGACGGAGCCCGCGAAGCGGCCGAACTGCGTTTGGCGCAAGAACAGACCAAACAACGGACCGAGGACGAAAAACGCCAGACGATGAACGAATTGGCCGATCAGTTCGAAGCCAGCGTTAAGGGCGTGGTGCAGACCGTGGCCGCCGCGGCCACCGAAATGCAGGGCACGGCCCAGTCCCTGTCGTCGGTGGCGGAAGAGGCCAGTCGGCAGGCGGCGGTCGTCGCCGCCGCTTCGGAAGAGGCGAGCAGCAATGTGCAGACGGTGGCCTCGGCCGCCGAGGAGCTTTCTTCGTCGATCCATGAGATCAGCCGTCAAGTCAATGCGGCGGCGGGGATTTCCAGCAATGCGGTGGCGCAGGCGGCGAAGACCAACGAGATCGTCAACGGCTTGGCCAGTTCGGCCGATCTGATCGGCAGCGTGGTCCAATTGATCCATGACATCGCCAGCCAGACCAATCTGTTGGCCTTGAACGCCGCCATCGAGGCGGCGCGGGCCGGTGAAGCCGGCAAAGGCTTCGCCGTGGTGGCCAATGAGGTCAAATCGTTGGCCAATCAAACGGCCAAGGCGACCGAGGACATTTCGCAGCATATCGCCGGCGTGCAGTCGGCGACAGCTGAAGCGGTGGCGGCAATCCAAGCGATCAGCGCGACGATCGGCGAAATCAGTCAGATTTCCTCGGCGATCGCCTCGGCGGTCGAGGAACAGGGGGCGGCAACCCAGGAAATCGCCCGCAATGTCGAACAGGCGGCGGCCGGAACTCAGGAAGTGTCCCGCAACATCGCCGGCGTGACGGAAGCGGCGAGCGAGACCGGGGCAGGGGCCGGTCACGTGCTTGATGCGTCTGGAGAATTGTCGAAACAAGCGGACACATTGGGCCGCGAGGTCGATCAGTTCATTGCCCGCATCCGCAAGGCTTAATCTGTATTTCGACGACCCCTGTCGACGGTGCAAGGGAACAGTGTCGAACTTTGATGGGTCACTGGCACGCTGCTGGAGTCGATCTGCTGGCGACCAAGGAAAAATCGGCCGAATTGCGCACAATGCCGTCATCGGCTTCGTGCCCGAATGCCTCGATCCAGGCCCCCATACCGCCCTCGATATGACACGCGGTCAGGAGGCCGGCATCCTGTGCGGCCTGTACCGCCATGGCGCTGCGCTCGCCGAATGCACAATAGAACAGCAGTCGCTTGCCGGTCGTGGTTGCCAGTTCGTGCAACACGCCGCCCGCGCCGATGCTTTCCTGTAATTCCGGGTAAGGGACATGCAGCGAGCCCGCGATTTGGCCGCGCTTGTCACGCTCGCCGCGTTCGCGCAGGTCGATCAGTACGACGTCGCGTGTGCAGATGAGCTTCGTTGCCTCGT
>DATNIV010000176.1:0-19403 GCA_035604255.1 Telmatospirillum sp.
GGGGCGGTCCCACCCGGAACGATCGCACGCTTTAAGCGCAGTAAATGCCGCCGTTGATGTCGATGGTGGCGCCGCTGATGAAGCCGTCATATTCCGAGGCCAGGAAAACGATCGGCCGGGCGATGTCATAAATGTCTCCGGCCCGCCCCAGCGGGATCCCCTTGATGGTTTCTTCGGCGGATTCCTTGCTGGTATGGGTATTGTGAAACCGTGTGCCGAGAATGAGTCCCGGTGCGACCGCGTTCACGCGAATCCCCCACGCGCCAAGATCGGAAGAGAGTGCTCTGGTGAAGGTCAGGACCGCACCCTTGGTCATGGAGTAGACCAAAGATCCGGCGTGGCCTCCCTTTCTTCCGGCCAGAGAGGCCAAATTCACGATCGAGGCTCCCTTCGCCTTGACCAGATGGGGGACGGCTTCGCGCGTCACCATCATCATCGTGATCAAGTTGATGTCATTGACTTTTTTCCAGAAAGGCGGATCCACCTGTTCGAGAAATCTGCGTTCGACCAGGCCCCCCACGTTGTTGATCAGAATGTCGAGGCCGCCGAGAAAGGCTGCGGCGGAGCCGACCATCTTAACGGCGGCGGCTTCATCGGTCAGGTCGGCCTGAAAGGCGTGCGCCTTGCGTCCCACGGACGTGGCGAGCGCAACGAGTTCCTTCGGTCCTTCCTCGCCCATGAAATAGTGGATGGCGATATCGCAGCCAGCTTTAAGCAGCCCTTCGGCGACGGCTTTGCCAATGCCCTGTTCGGCACCCGTGACGAGGGCTCGTTTACCGACGAGTGATCCCATTTTATTGCTCCTTTGAAGTTAGTGACGTGAGACCGATGGTGAACAAGAGACTAAAGTCCGGTTTCGGGCGTTCGCGCACAGCGACACGCCGCCGTTTCTCGGACGCTTGATGTAAGTCGTTTCAAGGCATCGATATGAGTGCCGACGAAAAAAGTATCGATATCGGCTGTGCAGATAAAAATACGGACTAAGTCATGATGATAAAGTCGTGCAGTATTATTGTCATCCGTACCCCATTACTTTTGGAAGCCATGTTGTTAGGGACGGTACAAAGGCAAGAATGATGATTCCCACCACGATGACCGCGAGATATTTTGTCATTGGAACGATGACATCCTTCATCTGTACGCCGCAGACGCCACAGATCGCGTAGAGGCCAAGGCCGATCGGGGGCGAGAACAGGCCCAATCCCATGGACAGGACCACCAGGATTCCGTAATGCAGCGGGCTGTATCCAAGCTGTGCGGCGATCGGGACGAGAATCGGTGCGAAGATGATCAACGCCGGAGCACCTTCCAGCACGGCGCCAAAAACGGTTACCATCAGGATCGTCAAGAGCAGGAACAGCCATCCACCGTGGCCGGATCCGACCGACACCAGGAATTGCGCGATCTGTTGTGGAATCATTTGGATCGTCAGCGAGTAGGAGAGGCTGCCCGCGGCGGCCACGATGAACAGCAGCATCCCCGACGTGGCCGTCACATCGACGAACAATCGAATGGTCGCCTTCATCGTCAGTTCGCGGAAGGCCAACCGGCCGACCACGATCGCGTAGACCACGGCGAATGCGGAAATCTCTGTCGAGGTGGCGATCCCCGCGACGACGCCGCGGCCGATCATCAGGATCATGACAAGGCCGACGGCCGCTCCCATGATGAGTTGCTTCATCGGCATGCGGACCGGATAGGCCTCGGAGACGTCGACGCGTTTTCCGAAGATGGCCGCGGCCGCCAAAAGAAAGACCATCAGGATGGCGGCCGGAATCACGCCGGCGACGAACAGCGCGCCGATGGAAATATTGGCGACGAAGCCCAACACGATCAGGTTGACGCAAGGCGGGATCGCCTCGGCCATCACTGCCGACGCCGCGAACAGACCGGCCATTTCCTCGCTGCTTTGCCGGGACCGGCGTACGGCGGGCATCAAGACGCCGCCGACCGCCGCAATGTCGGCCAGTTTCGAGCCCGAGATTCCCGAGAAGAAGGTCATTGCCGCCACGGTGGTGATGCCCAGGCCGCCACGGATGCGGCCCATGCCGCGGACGATGAGTTCGACCAGGCGCGACGACATGCCGTTGATTTCCATCGCCGCGCCCGCCAGCAGGAAGAACGGAATGGCCAGGAGGACGAAATGATCGACGCCGCCTGCAACCTGTTGCGCAAAGAACGTGAAGGGCAGTCCGGGTTGCGAGAGAAAGAACACCATTGCTGCGGTACCCAGGGTAAAGGCGATCGGCACTCCCGCAACGATTCCCAGGATAAAGCAGGCCAGCATCATCAGTCCTGGCCCCATCGACGGATCCGGCAGCAGGGATTGACCGATGTATCCGATCAGGCCGATCAGGCAAATCGCCGCGGCGCTACCGGCCAGCACGTGACGAGGGGCGAGGAAGGCGTGCTCAAGCGCCGCCACCAACATCACAAACGATCCCACCAGGACGGGGACCACATAGATGGCTTGCGGCAGGCCGGTTTCGGTGGTCTGGGCGAAGGACGCCTCGACCAGACTGAAACTTGAACAGGTCAAGCCGGCCGACACGATGACGAGGATCCACCGGCCGGCATGGGAAACATATTTTTGCGCCTGGGTGGGGAGCCAGCCGAGAAACAGATCCACGCCGATATGTTTGCCGCGGGAAGTCGACGTGGCGACCCCGCAAAAAACCAGGGTGATCATCAGAGCACGGGCGACCTCTTCGGCCCAGTCCAGCGGAGAGTGCAACGCATAGCGCCAGATGACGGAGGCGAAAACGACGAGAACGTCGGTAAGCAACGCCAGGGCGCCGACAAAAGCGGTCACCTTGGTCAAGGCATGGCTTAACGTACCGAGGATGGGGACGCGTGGTCCCTCGACGTCTGCGGGATTGAGAGTGGACATGGAGAATTCCGTGCGAAATGAGCGAGGCATGTTCGATCTGGTCGGCTGTTCGCCGGTTCGCGGCAAAACCATGCGCCCCGACGGACAGCCTCGACGAGCTTTCGGATCGTTTACGGGTGTTCGACGGCCCGTATCGCTTCCAGAATCGGCACGGTCGCCGGGTACTTTGCGGAGAAATCCGCCCAGATCGGCATGACGGCCTGACGGAAGAAGGCGCGATCCGTCGCGGTGACGGTCACTCCGTGCGCCTTCAGGTCTTCAAACGCTTTGCTTTCGGTCGAGGCGGCCAATTTGCGCTCGTAGTTTGTGGCTTCGGTTGCCGCGGCGATGACGTCGCCTCTGAGTGCCTCGGGAATACGATCGAACATGGCCTTGTTGATGACGACGACAATCGGGTTATAGATGTGCTGCGTCAGCGTGCCGTATTTGGCGATCTCATAGAATTTGCTTGCCAAGACGGTCGGAGCATCGTGTTCCAGGCCATCGATGAGACCCATCTGCAGGCCGGAATAGACCTCGCCGCCCGGCATGGGAATGGGAGCGGCCCCCATAGCCTTCAATGTGGCGATGAAATTCGGCACCGGCAAAACGCGAATTTTCATATTCTGCAGATCGGCCGGTTTGCTGATCGGCTGGCGGGTGTAGACATTTCGGGCGCCCAGGCTGTAGCCATAGCCCAGCGGTTTGACATTGGCCTTGGCGGCCAGGATGGTCGAGAGAATCTCTCCGGCCTTTCCGTCAAGCGCCCGTCCCACATGGTCATAATCAGCAAACAGATAGCCCAAATCCAGGACGCCGATTTCCGGAGCGATCGTGGACCAGATGGACGTACCGGAGATCATCATGTCGACGGCGCCAAGACGTACTTGCTGGACGGCGTCGGCTTCCTTGCCGAGCATGGCGTTCGGGAAATAGTTGACCGTTATCGCGTCCTTGACCTTGGCTTCCAGGTTGGATTTGAACCGCTCATACCAAATATAGTGGGAAGAATTTTCATCGGCGGGCAGCGACGAATACATCCGCAATGTAACGGTGGCGGCATGAGCGTTCGGCGTGGCGGCCAGCAACAGGGTCGTTTCCAAGCAAAGGCCAAGGATTGTCTTTGGTGAAAGACGGCGAAGGACATTCATCACGATGGACCTCCCAATTTTTTAATGCGTTCGAATCGACAAACAGCGCACCGGATATCGGCGCGGGACCCCGTCACTGGTAAAGGCGGCGTGGGCAGACAGCCGCATCCTGTTGGCACGGAATTGTTCAGGGCGTGAAGAACGCCATTGCCTCCCCAGTCGTCGCGTGCTGTGTCGCGGATTTTGCTGCAACGATTTACTGTATCGTTTTAGTATAACGATACAGTAAGGGGCTTTCAAGAATTTTTATCGAATTAGTTCGTGACGTGGGCAACGCTGTGAGTGGTCCCCGAAGACCGGCAGCTTGCCGCCGGCAGTCCGCCTTTTGGCGGGACTTGGAGCCTTGGCGTTAAAAGAATTTCGTCTCGACAAGCCGGGGAGGGATGTTTCCCGAAGGGCGCCTTTGCCAAACCTCCTGCATCAGGGGGCTAGCGCCCGAGTGGCGCTGGAGCATTGAAAAAGTGGACCTTTTTCAATGCTGAAAAAGTTAGCCCGTCGCCGCCAGCCGTTCGCGGGCGTGGCGGTCGGCGCCGGAGGGAAGAGGGGCGCCGGGATGTTTGATCCAGGCGTCGATGTCCATCAGGACCCGCTCCGCCGCCAAATCGCGCAGCAGCATGTGGTAGCCGTCGGCATAAAAGGCGATTGTCAGGGCGGAATCGGCAGGCAGGTCGCCCAGCATCTTGAAGGTCGGCGCGGCCGGGATGACTTCGTCCTTGTCGCCATAGAGAGCCAGGATCGGACCATGCAAGCCGGCCGCCGCCAGCGCCGCATCGTCCATCAGGTCGCACAGACCGTGAATGGCGTCGACGCGGGTTTCCTTGATCACCAGGGGATCGGCGCTCAGGCGGCGCAGCATGTCCAGATTGTCCGACGGCGTGATGCCGAGGCCGCGGCCCGAGAGCGTCAGCCAGGGCATGGTGTGCGAGGCCACCCACAAGGCGCTTCGCTGCAGAAAACCCATGCTGCTGCGGCCCCAGACGGCGGGGGCGGACAAAATGACCCCGGCCACCTTGGGCGCATCGGGTCGCGCCATGGTCACCATGACCACGGCGCCCCCCATGCTTTCTCCCAAAAGATAAAGCGGCTTGCCGGCCTGGCGCGCGCCGATCAGGCGGATCGCGGTGATCAGATCGTCGCTCATCGCCGCTTCGCCCGCCCAATAGCCTCGCTCGATCGAGGCGCCAAATCCCCGCTGGTCGTAGGCGTAAACGGCGATGCCCTGTTTGGCCAGCAGCGTGCCGGGCTCGTCGAAGGCATTGCTGTAGTCGTTGAAGCCGTGCAGAGCGATGATCACGGCTTGTGCCTCACCGGACGGCAACCAGGCGCGCAAGGCCAAACGCTGGGCATCGGCGGTGACGATGGCGTCCTGGGCCAGGATCGGGGCGGTTTGGGAAGGGCCGGCGGTCTTGATGACGGGGGCGCAGGCGGCCAGGAAAAACAAGACCATGACGGCTCTGATCACGGTGTTGGCAGGATGCGGGAAAAGTCGAAATATTTTCGTCATTCCCGCGAAAGCGGGAATCCATGCCAGTACCGAGTCAATATCGCGTCTTCCGACAACACGCTTGCCCCAATCTGGATCCCCGCGTCCGCGGGGATGACGACGGAGAGGGAACCGTGAGGACGTTCTCCGCATTTTCGTCAGGCTACGTCCTCATCCGGCCGATGCCGGGTCAATTGCAGGAAGATGTCTTCGAGATCGGTTTCTTCGGTCGTCAGATCGACCAACGACAATTGGGCGGCTTCGAGAGCGGCGAGAATGGCGCCGACATGGATGCGGCTTGGCTTGTAGCGGAAGGTCAGGCGTCGGCGATCCTTCAAGTCCGGGGCGAAAGTCGCCAGTTCGATCGGGGCCGTCGTCAGGTCGCGATCGACGATGACGGTCAAGGTTTTGCTGTCGAGGCGGCGGAGCAGGGTCTGTTTTTCCTCATGCGCTACCACCTTACCCTGGTCGATGATGGCGATGCGATCGCACAATTCCTCGGCCTCTTCCAAATAGTGAGTGGTCAGCAAAATCGTCGTTCCGGCGGCGTTGAGACTTTTCACATAGCTCCACAACTGCTGGCGCAACTCGATGTCGACGCCGGCCGTCGGCTCGTCGAGCACCAACACCGGCGGCGTATGGACCATCGCCTTGGCCACCAAGAGACGGCGACGCATGCCGCCGGACAAGGTGCGCGCGTAGGCGTGGGCTTTGTCGGTCAAACCGACAGCCGCCAGGATTTCATCGGTGCGCCGCTCGGCGGCCGGAACGCCGTAAAGTCCGGCCTGCACTTCCAGCATTTCGCGGGGCGTGAAAAAAGGATCGAGATTGAGTTCCTGGGGAACCACGCCGATCGCCGATCGCGCCAAGCGCTCGTTGGTAACGGTGTCGAACCCCCAGACGCTGGCTGTCCCTGAGCTTTTGACCACCAAGCCGGCCAGGATATTGATCAAGGTCGACTTGCCGGCGCCGTTCGGGCCCAGTAGCCCGAAGAAGGAGCCGCGGGGGACGGCGAGACTGACGGAATCGAGCGCCAATTTGGCCGGTTGCCGGCCCCGTTGCCCATAAGTCTTGGAGAGCAGGCGAGTCTCGACGGCGTAATCAGGAAGGGTGTTGATGGAGGTTCGCGGCATGATCCAGCGAGAAGAGAATTGATTGGCCAGCCGCAATGCGTATCATCCGCCGCACTGCAGGGTCAATCTTCAAGGATGATCGACATGGCCAAGGACGTCGTCACGGTGAACAGCGCAACGGTGGCCTGCGAAGGCAGCGGGCCCGATTCCGGCCATCCGAAGGTCTATCTGACCTTCAAGCCGGACAGTCAGACCGTCGTCTGCCCCTATTGCAGCCGAACCTTCGTCCTGGCCGACGGGGCCCAGATCGCCCACGGCCATTGAGATGAGTGACAAGCCGCTGCGGCATCTCTATCTGGTTGACGGTTCGGGATTCATCTTTCGGGCCTTTCATGCGCTGCCGCCGATGACCAATCCGGCCGGGGTGCCGGTCAATGCGGTGTTCGGTTTCATCAATATGTTGATGAAACTGCTGACCGATTCGGATGCCGATCATCTGGTGGTGATCTTCGATGCCGGACGGGCGACCTTTCGAAACGAGATCTATCCCGACTACAAGGCCCAGCGCCCCCCTCCGCCGGAAGAGCTGATTCCGCAATTCGCCCTGATTCGCGACGCCGTTCGCGCCTTCAACGTGTCTTGCGTCGAAATGGCCGGCTTCGAAGCCGACGATCTGATCGCCACCTATGCGAAACTGGCGGCGGCCCAGGGGGCCAAGGTGACCGTCGTTTCGTCGGACAAGGACCTGATGCAGCTGGTCGGCGGCTCGGTCGGTATGTTCGATCCGATGAAGAACCGTCAGATCGGTCCGGCCGAAGTGTTCGAAAAATTCGCCGTGGCGCCCGACAAGGTGGTCGATGTGCAGGCCTTGGCCGGCGATCCCACCGACAATGTGCCGGGCGTGCCGGGCATCGGCATCAAGACGGCGGCGCAGTTGATCGACGAATTCGGCGATCTGGACAGTCTGTTGGCGCGGGCCGGCGAAATCAAGCAGCCGAAGCGCCGTGAAAATCTGCTGGCCTTTGCCGAGGCGGCGCGGATTTCCCGGCAATTGGTGCGCCTGAGAGACGATGTGCCGGTGCCGGAAGCGCTGGAAAGCTTTAGCGTGCGGGATCCCGACCGCGAGGTTCTGCTGGCCTTTCTGGAGACTCATGGATTCCGCAGCCTGCGGGCGCGCTTGGCCAACGGCGGTTCGGCCTCCGGGACCGCCGCGGCGACCCCGTCCGCAGCCGGCAGGCCGTCGGACTCCGGGGCGGCGCCCGTCGCCGATTATGAATTGGTCATCGAGCTGTCCCAACTCGATCGCTGGGTCGCCGAGGCGCGCAAGGCCGGGGTCGTCGCCGTCGATACCGAGACCAATTCGCTCGACTCCTTGCGCTGCGATCTGGTCGGCGTTTCGCTGGCCATCCGGCCGGGCCGGGCCTGCTATATCCCGGTCTTGCACAGCACCGCCGCCGCTCAGGGCTCGCTCGATCTGGGGGGGCCGTCCACCGCCGCCGACGGTCCGAAACCTTTGCCCAAAGCCGAAATCGTGGAAAGGCTCAAGCTTCTTTTGGAAGATCCGGCGGTCCTCAAGATCGGCCACAATATCAAATTCGATCTGCATGTTCTGGCGGGCTGCGGACTGTCGGTGGCGCCGATCGACGACACCATGCTGCTGTCCTATGTGCTGGAAAACGGCCAGCATGGCCATGGCATGGACGAATTGTCCGGCCTCCATCTCGGCCATAAGACCATCACCTTCACCGAGGTCTGCGGCAGCGGAAAGGCGCAAATCACCTTTGATCGCGTGCCGTTGGACAAGGCTTTGGATTACGCCGCCGAGGACGCCGACGTGACGCTCCGGCTGCATCAGGCGCTGAAGCCAAGGCTGGTGCCCGAGCATATGGTCACGGTCTATGAAACGCTGGAGCGCCCGTTGGTGCCGATTCTGGCCGCCATGGAGCAGGCCGGCATCAAGGTCGACAAGGCGGAGTTGCAACGTATGTCGGTGGAGTTCGGCTTGAGGATGGCCGACTATGAACGCGATATCTGCCTTTTGGCGGGGGAAGAGTTCAACGTCGGTTCGCCCAAGCAGTTGGGCGAGATTCTGTTCGACAAGCTGAAGTTGCCGGGCGGCAAGAAAAGCGCCAAGACCGGCGCCTATGGCACCGGCGCCGATGTTCTGGAAGAGCTGGCGCCGATGCATCCCCTGCCGCAAAAGGTGTTGGACTGGCGGCAACTGGCCAAGCTGAAGAGCACTTATGCCGACGCCCTGGTCGGTCAGATCAATCCGGCGACGGGACGGGTTCACACCAGCTATGCCATGGCGGCGACCAGCACCGGACGCCTGTCGTCATCCGATCCCAATCTGCAGAATATTCCGATCCGTACCGAGGAAGGCCGCCGCATTCGCCGCGCCTTCATCGCCGAGCCGGGGTTCAAACTGTTGTCCGCCGACTATTCGCAGATCGAGCTGCGGCTGGTCGCCCATGTCGCCGGCATCACGGGGTTGATCGAAGCCTTCCGGGAGGGCGCCGACATTCATGCGATCACCGCGAGCCAGGTTTTTGGCGTTCCGGTGGAGGGCATGGACCCCTCGATCCGGCGCAAAGCCAAGGCGATCAATTTCGGCATCATCTACGGAATCAGCGCCTTTGGCTTGGCACAGCAACTGGGAATTTCGAACGGCGAGGCGAAACACTATATCGACGCCTATTTCGCCCGTTATCCCGAGATCCGCCGCTATATGGACCAAACCAAGGACCAGGCCAAGAGCCAAGGCTGGGTGAGCACGCTGTTCGGTCGCAAATGCGCCGTGCCGGGCATAGCCGACCGCAATCCGGCGATGCGGGCCTTCGCCGAACGCGCCGCGATCAATGCGCCGATTCAGGGCGGCGCCGCCGACATCATCAAGCGGGCGATGGTGCGTCTGCCGCAAGCTCTGGCCGCCGAAAAGCTGACCGCCCGCATGTTGCTGCAAGTGCATGACGAACTGGTTTTCGAGGTGGCGGACGCGGAAATCGAGGCGACCAAAGCCGTGGTCAAGCGGATCATGGAAGGCGCCGCCGTCCTCGATGTGCCGCTGCTGGTCGAAATGGGCGTCGCCGCAAGCTGGGCCGAGGCGCACTGAAGAGGATTTATCCGCAGATTTTCTGCAGATGGGCGCAGATCAAGGACCCAAGACCAGGGGACAGCCCCGTCAAAGGGGCTATTCGTCCAATCGGAAGGCAATCTGCGGATCTCACTCGGCTTTCGCCTCACGATTTGCGCAGCTCCGCCATCGTCCGACAGTCTTCTTCGCAAAAGCAGGCGAAATGTCCGACCAGACTGCCGCACAGGCCGTGCCGGCAGGGCAGGGTCCCGGTCAACATGACATCGGCGCAGGCGGCTTCATCAAGTGGTTGCTCGGGGTCGTCATGGCAAACGACCGCCTGCCATTGAACGATCATCGGGTCGACCACGGCCTTATGCGCCGCTTCCAGCTTGCCTAAGACCAGCTTGGCCAGATGAGGATAACGCTTGGTCACTTCGTCGAAAGAAAGAGTCATCATCTCATTCCACCCTCATAAGATATAATACGAATTGGGTAGGCAGAGTAAATTTCGCAGTCGCAAAATAATTTTTTTTGCAACTGCGAAATGACGGGCGATATTGTTCTCGCCATCGATTCGAATTTGGAAGTACAGGTGGCAAGGCCGCCGGGCATCATGCCGCTGTTACAGATGCAGTGTATCATTTGTTTTGAATTATACTTCAACTTTCTATCCAAAATAGATCCCGATTTTCGGAGCCATCGTCGGCAAAACCCGGCTTGACGCGATGGGCCGTGGCGCTCAGAAAGAAGGCCACGCGGCGTCGGCCTGCCGACGCCGACATCCGAAGGAGACATCGATCGTGATCGAACGACTGACCAGCCAAATCGCCTTTATCCTGGAAATCGACAAGATGAAGACGATCCTTCGCCAGAATGTGCCGATTACCGAACCACATCGTCAGGAAAACGACGCCGAACACTCCTGGCATCTGGCGATGATGGCCCTGTTGTTGGCCGAACATGCCGACGAAGCGGTCGATGTCGCCCGCGTGGTCAAGATGCTGCTGATTCATGACGTGGTGGAAATCGACGCCGGCGACACCTTCGTCTATGACACGGCGGGCCATCACGACAAAGCCGAGCGGGAGCAGCGGGCGGCCGACCGTTTGTTCGGCATGCTGCCGGCGGACCAGACGGCGGACTTGCGCGGACTATGGGACGAATTCGAGGCGCGGGCGACGGCGGATGCGCGCTTCGCGCACGCCATCGATCACCTCCAGCCGGTGTTGCTCAATGTCGCGACGAAGGGACTGCGCTGGAAGGTTCACGGGGTGACGGCTGATCGCGTGCTGGATCGCAATCGCGTCGTGGGCGAGTCGTCGGAACGGCTGTGGAGCTATCTGCAAGGCCTGGTTGCCGACATGATCGCGCAAGGACATTTGCCCGCCGCCGCCGACCCTGCCTGATTCGCATTTTTGCTTAGTTGCCCCTCTTCCACGAGCGGCGAGGGGCAATAAGCTTTGTAAACACCCCCAAAATTCGTAACGGAAAGCAGGTTGACACGAGCCCAAACCCATAATATGAGTCTGCAAATGCGAAGCATTCGCAATTAAGATTCGGGGATGGTCGAGAGGGTTCGTTAATGCGACGGATTGTTTGTACGGTTTTACGAAACGGTTTTGGTTTTCCAGCGATGTGTCTTGCCGTCTTATGGGGCTCTCCCGCCGGTGCCGCGCCCTCGGATTCCGCGGAGTCTGGCGCGTCTCAATCCAGCCAGCCGGAGGGTATCGGCGAAGGCGGTGCTTTCGGTTTCCTCGGCGGCATTTCGCGGAGCAGCACGATGCTGGGCGAGATGTGGGGTCTCAGGCCCTGGCTCAGCCAGTACGGCGTCACCCTGACGGTGCAGGAAACCAGCGAGAGTCTCGGCAATGTGACGGGTGGCGTCCATCGCGGCTTTGATTATGACGGCCTCACCACCGCCACTCTGCAACTGGATACCGAACGGGCGTTCGGTTGGCATGGCGGGACCGCCAATATCAGTGGTCTGCAAATTCACGGTCGTAATTTGAGCGCAGAGAACCTGTCGACATTGCAAACGGCCAGCGGCATCGAAGCCAACCGGGCCACACGCCTGTGGGAGGTGTGGTACCAGCAAAAATTCCTCGAAGATGATCGGTTCGATATCAAGATCGGACAGCAAAGCCTCGATCAGGAATTCATGGTCAGCCAGAACGCCCTTTATTTCGTCAACACCATGTTCGGCTGGCCGATGCTGCCGTCGGCCGACATGCCCGGCGGCGGACCGGCCTATCCACTTTCGGCATTGGGCTTTCGCCTGCGCGCGCATCCGACCGAGTCACTGACATTTCTGGCCGGCGTGTTCAACGGCAGTCCGTCGCCCGATGACAGTGGCGATCCGCAAAAGCGGAATCGGGCCGGCGTCAGTTTTCCCATGAAGGACGGCCCTCTGCTCATCGCCGAGATGCAATATGCCTATCCCTCGCTCAACACCCTGGTTCAGGCCGACGAAACCGAACCGCTGGCGCGTCTCTACAAGCTGGGGCTCTGGTATGACGGCAAACGGTTCGATGATCAGCGGATCGACGAGAACGGTCTGTCCCTGGCCGATCCCGGCAGCAGCGGCGTTCCGCGGAGCCATCGCGGAAACCATGCCTTCTATGCGGTGGCGGACCAGATGGTCTGGCGTGATTACGAAGAACCCGACCGGACGGTCAACGTCTTCCTGCGCGCCATGGGAACCCCGGATGAGGATCGCAATCTCATCGATCTCAGCCTCAATGCCGGGCTGACCGTTCACGAACCCTTCCTGCATCGCGATGACGATACCTTCGGGATCGGCGTGGGTTTTGCCAAGGTGGGCGGGCACGCCGCCGCGCTCGACAAGGACACCGGCGCCTTTGGCGGCGCTTACAACCCGATCCGTCATTCGGAGACCTTTGTCGAGGTCACCTATCAATATCAGGTTACGCCCTGGTGGCAGCTGCAGCCGGACGTTCAATATGTCTTCAATCCCGGTGGCGGCATCGTAAATCCCAACAGTCCCGACCAGCGGGTCGGCGACGAACTCGTCACGGGCGTTCGGACGAACATTCTTTTCTAGTCGTGCGTTTTTGAAATTCCGACAACCTTGCCACCAGCGATTTTCGGAATTTCAAAAACATAAAGCACTACTAGATTGTTGATAAACCTAGTGTTCTGATCGTTTCCGAATTTCGGTCGATACTGGGCGTGCTGCTTCGAAATTCGGAAACGGAACACTAGGATGGCGATTATGAAAAACAGTTCCCCCGTCAGCGGCCTGGCGAGCTTATGCCTGATCCTGATCGCCGCAACGCTGCCGCAAGGATCGGCGTTGGCGGACGAACCGCGCGGACTCCTGGAATCCATTCACCGGCATATCACCTTGACCTCGACCATCACCGACAATGGCGAACTCAATCCTTACGCCGTCGTCGTGGCGCCGGTCTCCGCCGGGAAAATCCAGAAGGACGATGTGCTGGTCGACAATTTCAACAATATCTCGAACCTGCAAGGAACCGGCGGCACCATCGTCGATTACAACCCGACCACCAAGAAAACGACGCTGTTCGCCAAATTGCCGCAGCATTTGCCGGATTGCCCCGGCGGCGTCGGCTTGACGGCGGCGATGACCATGCTGACCAGCGGCTGGGTGATCGTCGGCAGCGGTCCCAGCACCGACGGCACCACCCGCACCAAGGGCGATGGTTGTCTGGTGGTCCTCGATTCCAATGGCCGCCTCGCCGCCACCTGGGCCGGCCCCACGATCAATGTCCCCTGGGGGAATATCGCCGCAGTCGACAATGGCGCCACCGCCACCCTGTTCGTCAGCATGGCGGGTTTCGAGGTTCCGGGGCCCGACGTCCTCGATCCGGCGAGCGGTTCTCCGGTGACGGTGAAGAAAGCCACCGTGCTGCGCCTTGAGTTGGCCATCGCCGATGGAAAACCGCCGGTCATCGTCGGTCAGACGGTGATCGCCGACGGATTTGGCCAACGCGCCGATCGCGACGCCTTTCTGGTCGGGCCAACCGGCTTGGCGCTGGCCCCGGACAATAAGACGCTTTTCGTCTCGGATGCGTTGGAGAATCGCATCGTCGCCATAGCCGATCCGCTGACCCGCACCACCAGTGCCGGCACTGGTGAGACCCTGACCAGGGACGGCTTGTTGCAACGTCCCCTGGCGTTGGCGATGACCGCCGGTGGCCATCTTCTGGCCTGCAACGCCAAGAATGGTCAGGTGGTGGAGATCGACCCACTGGCCAAGAAACAGCTTTACGCCCAATGGATCGATGCCGATCAGGCGCAGTCGCCGCCGGGCAATGGCGATCTGTTCGGCATCGCCATGCGGCCGGATGGCAAGGGCTTCTATTACGTCGAAGACGACATGAATACGTTGGTGGAGGCCACGCGATGAGCGACAAGACCGAGAAGACCCCGCAGGCGAGCCGGCGCCTTTTTCTGGCCGGCGCGGCGGGACTGATGGCGGCGGCGGGATCCGGTTTGGCCGCGGCGGCGGCTCCGGCGACGGTCATCGGCGAAGGTGGCGAAGACTCTCACGGGAGAGAGCCCTTCTGGGGCCGGCATCAGGGCGGCATCGCCACCCGCCAGCAGACCAGCAGCTATTTTGCCGCCTTCGACCTGACGACCGACAAACGGGCCGACGTCGAAGCCCTGCTGCGAACCTGGACGGAGGCTGCTGCGAGAATGACGGCCGGCCAGACGGCCGCTCCCTTGGGTAAGGACCTGACCGTTGCCGCCACCGATTCCGGCGACGCCCTCAGTCTGCCGCCGTCCCGGCTGACCATCACCTTCGGCTTCGGTCCCGGTCTGTTCGTCAAGGAGGAACAGGACCGCTTTCAACTGGCCGCCCAACGTCCGGACGCCTTGGCCGATCTGCCCAAATTCCCAGGCGATCAATTGGTGGAGGCGCATAGCGGCGGGGATCTGTCCATCCAGGCCTGCGCCGACGATCCGCAGGTGGCCTTCCATGCCGTCCGCCAGCTGGCGCGGATGGCTTATGGGGCGGCGCAGATCCGCTGGGCGCAAACCGGTTTTGCCGCCGGTGCGGCTGCCAAGGGAACCGGCCGAAATTTGATGGGGTTTAAGGACGGAACGATGAATCCCACCGACTTCGATCGCTTTGTCTGGGTCGGCCAAGAGGGCCCGGCGTGGATGCAGGGCGGCAGCTATCTGGTGGCGCGGCGAATCCGCATCGCGCTCGAACATTGGGAGCGGATGACCGTTTCCTTCCAGGAACAGGTGGTTGGCCGTCACAAATATTCCGGAGCGCCGTTGGGCGGTTCCCATGAAACCGATCCGCTCAACCTCGACGCCACCGACAAGGATGGCAATCCGGTGATCCCTGAGAACGCCCACGCGCGGTTGTCCGCGCCGGACCTTAATGACGGCGCGCAGATTTTGCGGCGCGCCTATTCCTACAACGACGGCGTGAATTTCACCGCCGAACGCTGGCCGCCATGGCGTCAGGGCATGGAATATGATGCCGGCCTGTTCTTCATGAGTTATCAGCGCGATCCGCGCACCAGCTTCGTCGTCATGTTCGACAAGCTCTCGAAGATGGACGCGATGAATCAATTCGTCACCCATGTCGGCGGCGGCTTGTTCGCCTGCCCCGGTGGTCCCGGCAAGGGCGAATTCGTCGGCCAGCGTTTGTTCGATCGGGCCTGAAGGGAAGGAGAGTCCGGATGCTGAAACCTATCTTGCGGAAGACCTTCGCCGCGGCGATCGGCCTGTGCGCGATGGGCGGCGCGACATGGGCGGACGACCGTCCGCCGCCCCTTGAGGTCACGCTGAAAAATCACCAGTTCTTGCCGGCCGAACTGCATATCCCGGCGGGCAAGCCGGCCTTTCTCCATGTGGTCAACCAGGATGCGACGCCGGAGGAGTTCGAGGTCCGCCAGCTGGCGATCGAGAAGGTGATCGCCGCTGGAGGCTCGGGTGAGGTCAGGCTGCGGCCGTTGGGTCCCGGTCGCTATGTCTTTATCGGCGAGTTCCATGCCGATACGGCCAAGGGCGTCATCGTCGCGGAATAAGGTCCCATCGCGCGAGATGCGCGCCGCCGGCAGAATCAATCGACTGTCGGCGGTTTTTTGGCGTTTGGGGCGGATTATCTCGGGAAGAGCACCACGAAGACACGAAGTTCACGAAGGAAAAACAATAAGGTAGTGCCATCCCGAGGATCACCCTGACGGTGAGTGACGTCACGCCGCCTTTATGGTGATAAATCTTCGTGACCTTCGTGTCTTCGTGGTGAAACGACCAAATTTAGGATTATTCGAAGGTTTTGAGAATGGCCGCCACCTTCCCGTTGGCGCGGAGTTTTTCGAGAGCGCCCTGCCAGCGGGCGACGGTTTCATTCGAGACTTTGGGTGAGAGCCCCATATAGATTTCGTTCGGACGGACGAGTGCGCCGTAACGCAGCATGCCGGGGTCGAACCCGTCCATGCGGTACTGGTAGGGAGCCACCATGCGGGCCGCCGACCAGGCGTCGACACGTCCGGCATTCGTCATGCGCGAGCAGGTGGCCATGTCCTTGGTGGGTTGAACATTGGTAAAGCCGGCCTGACTCAAGACATTCACCGTCGGACTTCCCAGCAGCGTGCAGATCGACCAATCCTTGGCTTCGGCCAAGCTCTTGGGAGCCGCCTTTCCGCCGGCCAGCGTGATCAGGACTTCCTGATCGACGACGATCGGTCCCACCCATTTGTAGAGCGGTTCCCGTTCGGCGTTTCGGGCCAAGGGAATGATGGCGACATTGTCATTCTGTTGGGTCTCGTCCTGAGCGCGCTTCCAGGGCAGAAATTCCAGCGCGAAGGGTTCACCCAGTTCACGCGCCATTTCCATGACGATCAAACTGGCGGCGCCATTCGGCTTGCCGTCCTGGGAATAGACATAAGGTGGAATCTCGCCGCCGACGAAGCGAAGACCGGCGGCCAAGGCGGACTGTGCGGTAAAAGTCAGGGCGAGCGCGCAGAATAGCAGTTTTTTCATTGTTTCCTCCCGTTATTGCTGTCCCCGCCGGAGCTCCCGTGAGGGTCGGCGTCTCCGGCGGCGCAGCGGATTTTGTCAGTCGAAGCTGAGTTGCACCTTCATCGCTTGGGTGCGGTCGCCGGCCAGGGCGAAGGCGTCCTGAAAGCGGGTGAAGGGGAAGCTGGCCGTGATCAACGGTCGCACGTCGATCAGCCGGCTGTTGAGGAAAGAGAGCGCATGGGCGAATTCCTCGTGGAAGCGGAAGGAGCCCCTGAGATCCAGTTCCTTGGCGGTGATCACATTGATCGGCAGCGACATGTCACCGCCGATGCCGACCTGCATGATGATGCCTCCCGGCCGCAAGGCATCGAGGGCGCCCCTGAGGGCCTTCTCCGAACCGCTGGCCTCGAACAGGATGTCGAAGGTCCCTTTGTCGGCGCCATAGGCCGCCAACGCCGCCGGATCCTTGGCGGTGTTGATGACCCGGTCGGCTCCGGCCGCTTTGGCGGCGGTCAGCGCCTCGTCGGCGATATCGGTGGCGACGATTTCGACGGCGCCGGATCGCCTGGCGACCATGATGAGCAGGGCGCCGATCGGCCCGCAGCCGGTGACGAGAACCCGGCGACCGAGCACCGGACCGGCGCGGCGGACGGCGTGCAGGGCCACCGATAAGGGCTCCGCCATCGCCGCTTCACCGTCGCTGATGTCGTCGGCAACCCGATGCGCCTGCGAGGCGTCGATGACGATTTCCTGGCGGAATGCCCCGTGAATGTGGGGGGGGGGTCGGCATGGCGCTGCCATAGAAACGCATATTGAGGCAGTGGTTGGGCTTGCCTTCCAGGCAATAGCGGCAATGGCCGCAAGGCCGGCTGGGGCAGATGGCGATGCGTTCGCCGGGAGTGAACCCGCTGACCGACCCGCCGACTTCGACGATGGCACCGGCGACTTCATGGCCGAGAATCATCGGTTCCTTGACGCGAACCGTCCCGAATCCGCCATGGAGATAATAATGCAGATCGGACCCGCAGATCCCGGCGGCCGTGATTCGGACCCGCAGTTGCGAGGGGCCGAGCGAGCCGGTTTCCACCTCTTCGACCCGCAAGTCATGCGGCGGATGGATGACGAGAGCTTTCATGGAGAAACCTCCTTACTCAGAAATCAAATGGTCGCCAGGACGCCGCCATCGACATAGAGGATCTGGCCGTTGACGAAGTCGGCGGCGGCGGAGGCCAGGAAGATGGCGGCGCCTTGCAATTCTTCGGTTTTGCCCCAGCGTCCCGCCGGCGTGCGCTTCTTCAGCCAGCTATCGAATTCGGGATCTTCGACCAACGCCTTATTGAGGGGGGTGGCGAAATATCCCGGACCGATGGCGTTGATCTGGATATTGTAACGCGCCCAGTCGGTGCACATGCCCTTGGTGAGATTTTTCACGGCGCCCTTGGTCGCCGTGTAGGGGGCGATGGAATAGCGGGCCGCCTCGCTCATCAGAGAGCCGATATTGATGATCTTTCCGCGCTGGCGTCCGATCATATGTTTGCCCACGGCCTGGCTGACGTAGAAGACGCTGTCGAGATTGGCCCGCACGATTTCATGCCAGGTCTCGACCGGATAATCCTCCAAGGGCGCACGCCGCTGAATGCCGGCATTGTTGACCAGGATGTCGATCGGACCGATGTTCGATTCGATCTTCGCGATCGCCGCGACCACCTGGGCATGGTCGGTGACGTCGAAAGCGACGCCGGTGGCGTCGATGCCGGCCGCCCGCAAACCGGCCACCGCCTCATCGAGACGGGCTTGCGATCGGGCATTGAGGATCACCGAAGCGCCGGCCCGCCCCAGGCCCTCGGCCAAGGACAGACCGATACCCTGGCTGGAACCGGTGATCAGGGCGCGCTTGCCCGATAGATCAAACAATTGAATCGACATGAGTGTTGCTCCTCGGACGAGGTTTTTTCAGGCTGCTATCTCAATAAAGGAGAGGGCGATGCGGAGATCCAAGCCGCGGCGAGCGCGGCTTGGATCGGTCTTATCGGATAGTTTCGTTCGATCTATTCACCCACCGGCACCTCTTTGGCTTTCCCAAGGAGCGCCAGTTCGACTTCGTCGGCCGACGCGCCTTCTCGTTCCACGTAATTGTAGACCTCGGGCAGGATGAACTTCGCGGCGAGGAAGCCGGTCAGGGAGATGAGCGCCACGAAGAAGGTGGCGCCCGATTTGCCCAGCGCTTCGCTGACCATCGGGAAGACGAAGGCGCCGAAGAAGGACGCGCCCTTGACGAAGACATAGCCGAAGCCGGAGGCGGTGGCTTTGAAGCGCGACGGCGCCACCATCGAGCAGATGGTCATACCGTTCGAGGCGTCCCAATAATGGCCCCACATGAGGATGCAGGCGCCGACGACGATCATGATCTTCCAGTCGTACTGGAGGGCGAAGCCGCCGATCAGCAGGCCGAGACCGGCCAGCCCGTAACCCCACATGGCGACGCCGCGATGGCCGATCTTGGGCAGCATCAAGGGGGCGACAAAACCGGAGAGCGTCGCCAGGCAGAAAATCAGGGCGGTGACGATGTTCGAACCGACAATGCTGCCGTTGGAGGAGACGCCGACGCCGGAGACCACCAGAATGACCGGCAGATAGAAGGCCCAGGCGGTGAATTCCGCACCCTGGCAGGCATTGGAAATCCAGCCGAAGATGGTGGCGCGCCGCTTGATCGGATCGGCCCAGATGACCTTGAGGAAGTCGCTGAGTTTCGGCTTCTCGAGTTTCACGTCGTGATTGGGCA
>DATNIV010000177.1:0-5531 GCA_035604255.1 Telmatospirillum sp.
CTCCCCAACACAATGAAGGCGACGATCGAGATCAACAAGAAGCCGGTCGCCCCTCCGGGGACCGCCGCCATCATCGCGGCGAGATCATGAGAGAAACCGGATTGCGTCAAAGCCCACCCCATCGCACTGGCGGCGCCGACGATGAACAGAATCGCACCGGAAAGCGACGCCGTCTGGACCAACATCGGCAAAACGGCCCTCCAGCGCAGACCGCCACGATAAATCAGCAACCCGACAACCAGCGAATAGGCGATCCCGATCGTCGACGCTTCCGTTGCCGTGGCAACCCCGCGCACGACGGCGCTCCGAATGAGAAACGGCAGCATCAACGCCGGAAAGGCGATGACGAACGTGCGCCGGACCACCGAGAAGGGCGCGCGAGGAACGACGATGGAGTCCTCTTCCCGTCCCGCCCGCCAACGCGCGACAAGCGCCAGAACAAGAGCGAGAACCACCGCCGGCAAAATCCCGGCGGTGAACAATGCGGCGATTGACACGCCCGTAACCGAGGCAATGGCGATCAGCACGATCGAGGGGGGAATCGTCTCGCTCATCGCGCCGGATGCGGCGAGAAGCGAGACGAGTTCGCCATCCTTCAGACCGCGCTTACGCATTTCGGGGAAAAGCACGGGAGCCACCGCGGCCATATCGGCGGTCTTGGACCCCGAGATTCCTGACACCAAGAGCATCGCGCCGAGCAACACATAGGACATGCCCGCCCGCACATGCCCGAGAAGCGCGGCGAGAGAGGCCACCATCACCCGCGCCATGCCCGTCGCGTCAACCAGTTGCCCCAGAAGAACGAAGAGAGGAACGGCGAGCAGGATCAGGCCGCTCATCCCTTCATCCATGCGGCCGACGACGACGGTAAGCGGTGTCGTCGTGGTCGTCATCAGATAGGCCGCCGTCGCCAGGGAAAATGAAAAGGCGATCGGCACCCCGGCCATCACCGCAAGACCGAGAAAACCAACGAAAAAGACCAGCAGGGATCCCTGCCCCAGCGCAGTCAGGCTTGGCGCCGCGAAATAGGCGACAGCGGCGACGGCGCCCATCAGCAGAAGAACGCCAAGCAGATCGCGGGGATCTTGCCGCACGAGGCGCAGGCAGCAATTCATGAAGGCGAGAACACACCCCACCGGGATGGCGAGCGCCCGAATCGTTCCGGACCAGCCGAGAGCCGGCGTCTCGACGAACGACTGATCCTGCACATAGTCGAGAGCCGGGTGCAAAATAATGACCAGAAACAAGGCGACGGCACCGACCGACAGGGTCTCCGCCCAGACGCGGGCCCGTCTGGGCACCATCGAAACGAAGAACGTCAGGCGCATATGGTTCGAGCGCTGGACGGCGATCGCGCTTCCAAACATGGCGAGCCACAGAAAGAGAACGGAAGCGAGTTCGTCGGTCCAAATGATCGGACTGTGAAACACCGCCCGGGCGATGATCCCCACGAAGAGGATCACCACCTCGGCGACGACCACGACCGCCGCCGGAATCTCCACGATCCAGCGCAACCAGGTCTCAACAAGATTTTGGCGTACGCCGATACTCAGAGACACCGCTCGCGGCGCCTCCGAGCCGTGCGCCGCCGCGGTCATGACAGTTTTCCAACGGCAGCTTCAAGCGAAGCCCAAACCTCGGCCCCGAACTTGTCGCGCCATTCGTTATAGAAACCCGACTTGGCAAGAGCGTCGCGGAACGATTGACGGTCCACCTCTTCAAAGGTCAGTCCCTTGCCGGTGAGACCCGTTTTCAAAGACGCGCTCAGGCTGGCGACATCCGCCCGCTGCTCCATGCTGGCCCGGTCGAATTCCCGTTGAACGATGACCTTGAGATCGTCGGGCAAATTCCCGAACGCCCGCCGGTTCCCCAGCAACCAGAAGGGGTCCCAAATATGATTGGTCTGCGAGACGTATTTCTGCACTTCGAAGAGCTTGCCGGCCTCGATCGCAACGAGGCCATTCTCCTGACCATCGACCAAATGGGTCTGCAAGGCGGTATAGAGCTCGTTGAAATTGATCGAACTCGGGCTGGCGCCAAGCGCTTTGAACAACGAGGTGAAGATCGGCGAAACCGGCACGCGGATATGATAGCCGTTAAGATCCGGGGCGCTTTTGATCGGTTTCGAAAAAGAGCTGATCTGACGAAATTCGTTATCCGCCGCCTTGGACACCGCGAACATGCCGGCTTTCTCGATATGCGCCCGCACGATCTTTCCGAGATCGCCGTCGATACCCGACCACACCTGATCGTAACTGGTGAAGGCAAATCCGACATTGGTGACCGCCGCGGCAGGAACGACCGTCGAGAGCACGGAGCCGGCGATGTTCAGGAATTCGATCCCACCGGTCCGCACCTGGCTGAGAAGATCGGTATCGGAGCCAAGCTGGCTGGCCGGAAAGAAATTGATTTGAAGGCGCCCCCCGCTCGCCTCGCGAATGCGACCGACGGCCTGGTCGAGACGGGCATTGATCGGCTGCGCCAGCGACTGTCCGGTGGCCAGTTTATAGGTGAATTCGGCGGCATCCGCGGGTCGGGTTCTGATCCCAAACAGTGGGATCGCCACGGCCGAAGCCAGGACTGCGCGCCGAGAAATCGTTGTTGGCGAATTCCGCCTGTTCATGTCATTTCCTCCTCGATTTTTTCTGACGTCTTATTTGATCGTCTCTTTTCCGGCAAGCCGGCCGGCACCACGCGCTGAGCGAGAGTCCGCCTTTTTATGCCTCCAGTCGATTGCGCCGGCGGATCTCGAGGATGATCCCGCTATGGTCGAGATCGCCATCGCCATGCGCAATCATGTCCGAGAACAGGGCATTGACCTTGTCAAGGACCGGCAGTTCCAGCCCCAGTCCGTTGGCCAAGGCGACCGCTGTGGCGGTGTCCTTGACCTGATATTTGGCCGGACCGCCAGGCGCGAAATCGCCGGAGATCATCCGAAGAGCATGCTGACGAAGAATGGTCGAGTCGGCGAAGCCCCCGAGCAAGGCTTGGCGAACCTGCGCCGGATCGGCACCGCCGCGCTCGGCAAGCACCATGGCTTCGGCAACGGTGGCGATCGTACTCGCCACCATCATCTGATTGACCAGCTTGGCGAGTTGCCCGGTCCCGACTTGTCCGATATGGGTCGGACGCCCCATCTCCGCCAGCAATGGCGCGGACCGGGCGAAGACCTCCGGGGCACCGCCCACCATGATGGCGAGCGAACCATTCTCCGCCCCTTTTTCGCCCCCCGAGACGGGAGCGTCCAGATAGTCGATCCCCCGTCCGCGGGCGGCCGAGGCCTGCGCTTTCACGGTCTCGACGGGAATCGAGCTCATAACGATCAGCAGGGCGCCGGGGCGCATCGATTCGATGACGCCTCCGGCGCCGAGCAGAACGTCGTCGCAGACCGGACCGGAACTCAACATGCAGATCACAACGTCGGCGTTGCGAACGGCATCGGCAGCACGACCTACAACTGCAACACCGAACGGCGCCAAGCGATCGGCCTTCGCCGCAGTTCGATTCCAGGCATGAACGCGGTGTCCGGCTTCGGCTAGGCGACGCGCCATATGAAAGCCCATGAGTCCCGTGCCAAGAAAGCCAACCGCGAGAGCCGCCACCTCATGCCACCTTGGCAACGCCATTTTGAACGCCGCGTTCCATCTCTTGGCGGAGCGCGACCACGTCGAGGTCATGCGTCAATTCGACGTCATCGACACAAACGATGGTATCCTTGGCGACGGGCCGCTTGAGCTTGACGTTATGGGCAAGGCCAATCGGCAGACCGCCAACGGCGAGACTCTTCGACGCCGGAATGGCATTGGCCCACACCGCATAACCACCTTCGCCATCAAGCATCTCTCCGGCCTTCAGGTCGCGCTTGGCGGTCGCCACGGCATCACCGCGGAACTCCTTGGCAGACCCGGTCGGCTCCCCGCGCAGCACAGCCGACAACACGCTGATGCTGGTTTCAAGACCGATCATATGGAAAGGCCGCCACATCGACCCGTACCAGCCAGACGGATCGACAAGCAGGCCATATTGTTTGAAACACGCCCGCGCATAGTCGTTGGGGGCCTTGAAGGTGACGAACACGCCGTAGCGGATATTGTTCAGCACTTCGCGCCCGTCGGGCTCCTGGCTCGCGGCAATATCGACGAGCCCGCTCCGCGCCATCCGGCCGCCATCGGCCACCGGCCGGAACACGCGGGCGAGGTCATGAAGTCCGGCCGGCGGAAAGGCCAAACCGTCGTCCGGACAATCAAGCCCCGTCCCATTGGCGACGGCCGCCATCTCGATCGCCGCCTTGGTGCCGTCGGTAAACGAGTTGTACATCTTCGGATTGAAGTCGCCCTTGGCAACCTCTTCCGCCGACCAACCGAAGAAGCCCCATACGGTGTCGGGAGTCGAATAACGATAACGCGGCTCGAAGTTCATGCCCTTTCCGGCCGACGTCAGCTCGAAACCGCAGGACCGAACCCAATCCACCAGTTCGCAGATGATCGCCGGCTGATCGCCATAAGCCATACTGTAGACAAGATTTTTCGCCCGCGCCCGCGCCGCGAGCAGCGGTCCGCACAAAACGTCCGCCTCGACATTGACCATGACAACATGCTTGCCACCATCGATGGCCGCCAACGCGTGGCGGACGCCGGCGATCGGATGGCCGGTCGCTTCGATGATGCATTCGATTTCGTCGCAAGCGGCAAGGGCGCCGGCATCGGCGAGCACGCAGGTCGTCCCCGACGTCACCGCATCACCCAGCGTCTTGGCGGCGTAACGTTCGGCCGGCCAGCCAACTCGCGCCAGCGAGGCACGCGCCTTACCGACATCGAGATCGGCAACGCCGACAACATGCAAACCTTCGATACGTTGGGCCTGCGCCAGCACCATCGAACCGAATTTGCCCGCACCGATGAGCCCGATACGAACGGGGCGCCCACCGGCGGCCCAAGCCAATAGCATTGAGGAAAGGTTCATTCCGTCATCCTTCGCATTTGCGTAACCGTCGTCGGGCTTCGGCAACCGTGGGAAGACAGACCGTGCCGTACCCTTCTGCGAGGAAACTGTAGGCAAAGTTTCAACTTAGAACTATTAATATTTTCGGGTAAAATGTTTAGTTTAGCTAAACTATACTCACGCACCCCAAGGACGGAGCCTGCGCCTGCCAGGTTTCCCTTTCTGCGCGCAACCAATCAAGAAAGAGACGCACCTTGCGTTGACGAAGATGATCGAACGGACAGACGATCCATTGCGTGATCAGCGTGATCTGAGGAGGATTGCGAACGGGACAAACGAGTGCGCCATCACGCAATTCGCGCCACATCATGAACGTGCTTTCCAGCGCAAGACCAACCCCATCCGCCGCCGCGTCAATTGCCATATGGCTGCGATCGAACAACACGCGACGCCACTGAACGCTTGGCTTCACGTTCGCGAGTAAAAACCAGTAGGGCCACTGGACCTGTGACTTCAAGGAATGGATAAGTCGATGGCCAGGCACGTCCGACGCAGCGAGACTCTCGGGCGCGAGATAGCGAGGAGAACAC
>DATNIV010000178.1:0-17417 GCA_035604255.1 Telmatospirillum sp.
AAAATGTATCGGCGAACGCGGCTCCCAGCCCGGCGACGAACGCGGCGTGACGGCCATCGGCCAGAGCGCGCCGGACGCAGAGGATGCCCACAGGTCCGACGGGGGCGGCAAGGGCGAAACCGACGGCCAACCCGCGCAGGAAGAGATATGACGGCATGGGACTCCGCTTCAACTAAGAACGAAAGTCATAGGGCTAACCTGGGGTCGTCGCCAAGGAAAAAAAGATCAGCGGCGGTTTTTGGGTCAGCACGGACTCGCCGTCACGGGTCGATCTGTTTTGCCTGATAGCGTTGCGAAGGGCGGACCAATTCCTCTTGTGCCGCGACCAGAGCCAGCTCGCGTTTCCCGGCTGATAATGTGTGGTTGAGCAGGCCGTAAAGACCGCTCACTGTCTTTTCCAGAGCCGCCGCCGGACCCGCGCCGTCGAGCAAATGCCCGAGCAGCAAGGCGGCAAAAACGTCCCCGGCGCCGTTTGGCAAAATCGGGAAGTCCAGCAGGGGCGTGTCCACCAGCCAGGCGCCTTCTTTGGTGGCAACCATCGAGCCAAGTCGTCCGGCCGCAACGGCGGGCGCTCTGAGACTGGTCACCGCCACGATCGACGGTCCCCGGGCGCAGAGCGCCCTGGCCGCCGCAACGGCGTCGGCGAGACTGACGACGGCGACGCCGGTGAGTAACTCCAACTCGAATTGGTTCGGTGTTATGACATCGGCGGCCGGCAAGGCCTGCTCGATGAAGAATTGCGGGATGTCGGGGCGGACGAAGACACCCCGTCCTTCATCACCCATGACCGGGTCGCAGCAGTAAAGCGTGCGAGGGTTGCCCTTGCGCATCCGGCCCACCGCATCCAGGACGACATGGCCGATGGCGGCGTCTCCCAGATAGCCCGACAAGACGGCCTGACACTCTTGAAAGGCCCCGCGGTCGTCGATTCCCTGCAAAACGTCGGCGAGATGGCTTGCCGGAAAGACCTCGCCCCGCCACCGCCCATAGCCGGTGTGATTGGAGAACTGCACCGTATTGATGGGCCAAACCTCGTGGCCAAGCCGCTGCAAGGGAAAAACCGCCGCCGAATTACCGACATGGCCATAGGCGACAGAGGATTGAATCGAAAGAATATTCATTATCTTCTACCAAATTAGATATATTGTTGCGCGTAGCCCTTGCCAGTCCGCCAGCCCTCTTGTTACTGTGCTGCGATGCAAAAAATCGCAAAGGAAATCTTTCGTCATGGACAGAATCGTGCGCCCCCGCCGCAGTGTTCTCTACATGCCAGGTTCGAATGCCCGGGCCCTGGAAAAGGCAAAGAGCTTAGCAGCCGATGGCTTGATCTTCGACCTTGAAGACGCCGTGGCGCCGGATGCCAAGGAGGAGGCCCGCCGTCAGGTGGTGGCCGCCGTGGCGGCGGGTGGCTACGGGCGTCGCGAGATCATGATCCGGGTGAATGGTCTTGGCACGCCATGGGGATTTGACGATGTTCGGGCGGCGGCGCAATCAGGGGCCGACGGTATTCTGGTGCCGAAGACCGAGAGCGCCGACATGCTGCGCCAGGTGGAAGCGGTTCTGGAGAGCGCGGGCGCTCCCGCGACGCTGGCTCTGTGGGCCATGATGGAAACGCCGCGCGGCGTTCTGGCGGCCGAAGCGATCGCCCAGGCGACGTCACGCCTGGGCGGGTTGATCATGGGCACCTCGGATCTGGCTAAGGATCTGCACGCGGCTCACACGCGCGAGCGGTTACCGATGCTTCATTCTCTTGGCCATTGTCTGCTGGTTGCTCGTGCCTATGGTTTGGCCATCGTCGACGGCGTGCATCTCGATCTCGGCGACGATGAGGGGTTTGCCTATTCTTGTCGCCAAGGGCTTGAGCTCGGCTTCGACGGCAAGACGTTGATCCATCCGAAGACGATCGTCGTCGCCAACGAAATCTTCGCGCCCAGCGAAAACGACTTGGCCTGGTCGCGTCGGATCATCGCGGCGCACAACGAGGCGGCGGCGGCCGGAAAAGGGGTGGTCGTGGTTGACGGACGATTGGTGGAAAATCTGCATGTGATCGGTGCGCGGCGGATCGTCGCGCTGGCCGAACAGATCGCCCTGATGGAGGCGGCGCCATGACCAAAACAAATCCCGGCAATTTCTTCGAAGACTTCCGGCTTGGCCAGGAGATCGTTCACGCAACGCCGCGCACGGTCTCCAGCGGAGACGTCGCACTCTATCAAGGTCTTTACGGGTCCCGTTTCGCTCTTGCGTCTTCCGCCGAGTTCGCCAGGACTCTCGGCTACGCCCAGGCCCCCCTCGACGATCTGTTGACCTTTCATATCGTTTTCGGCAAGACGGTTCCCGATATCTCGCTCAACGCCGTGGCCAATCTGGGGTACGCCGAAGGCCGGTTCGGCGTACCGGTCTATCCGGGAGACACCCTGTCGGCCACGTCGAGGGTGATCGGTTTGAAGGAGAACGCGAGTCGCCAGACCGGGGTCGTCTATGTGCGGTCCATCGGGGTCAATCAGCGAGGCGACATGGTGGTCGACTATATCCGTTGGGTGATGGTGCGAAAGCGCGTTCCCGAAGCACCTTGTCCCGAGGTGTCGGTGCCGGTGACGACGTCCAAGCTTGCTGCGGAAAGCCTGTCTTTGCCGCCCTCCATCGTTTCGTCGTCCTATGACTGGCGTTTGGCGGGGGCCTCTCACGCCTGGGACGATTACGAACCAGGCGAATGTATCGATCATGTCGACGGCATGACGATCGAAGAAGCCGAACATATGATGGCGACCAGACTCTATCAGAATACCGCCAAGGTGCATTTCAACCAGCATAGCGAAGGCCAGGGCCGGTTTGGGCGTCGCTTGGTTTACGGGGGCCATATCATCAGCCTGGCCCGATCTCTGTCGTTCAACGGTTTGGCCAATGCCGGCAAGGTGCTGGCGATCAATGGGGGGCGCCATGTGGCGCCCTGCTTCGCCGGGGACACGATCTACGCCTGGACCAGAATCGAGGAAAAAATGCCTATTCCTCAGCGTGACGATATTGGTGCCTTACGGTTGCGGACCTTTGCCGCCAAGAATCAGGCTTGCGCCGCGTTTCCCGGCAAGATGGAAGGCGGGGAAGATTATGATCCTACCGTGGTTCTCGATTTCGACTATACCGTATTGGTACCGCGGCGTTTTCGCTAAACGACCATGCAACGCCTATAACCATAATAAAATCATGGGCATAAATACCCTTCCAGCGAATGGGCGCGACGTTGACTTGGTTCAAGCGAACGGTTAAACCCGATATCAGAGATCCCATGGGACTATAGTCAAGAGGCTCCCCAGATGACACGGCGCACCAGGCCCCTCTCACCGCATGTTCACAACTATCGGTTTCCCCTTGTCGCTTTGCTGTCGATCAGTCACCGGGTGACCGGCGTGGCCCTGGCTCTGGGGTCGCTGCTGCTGGTTTACTGGCTGGCCAGTGCCGCCTATGGCCCGGCATCCTACGACCGGGCCAGCCACCTTCTGGGGTCGCCATTTGGCCTTTTGGTGCTGTTCGGCTTTTCCTTTGCTTTGTTCTATCACTTGGCCAATGGCATCCGGCATCTGTTCTGGGATGTCGGCTTGGGGTTCGATTTGCCCACCGCCGTAAAATCCGGCTATGCGGTGCTCGCGGTGTCCGCGGGCCTGACCCTGCTGACCTGGGCTATCGCCCTTTCTTAAGAATGTTCGAGGAGACTTAAGAATGACTCTCCGCTCTCCGCTTGGCCGCGCCCGCGGCCTCGGCTCGGCCAAGCAAGGTGTGGCGCATTTCTGGTGGCAGCGCCTGACCGCCATCGCCTTGGTGCCCATCAGTCTGTGGTTCGTCATTTCGGTGGTCTCACTGGCCGGCGCCGATTACGCGCATTTCCGTACCTGGCTTTCCTGGCCGGGCAACACCACACTGATGCTGCTGTTGCTGTTCGCCGTCTTCCGCCATGCCCAACTCGGACTGCAGGTGGTGGTGGAGGATTATGTGCACGATGAGGGGCTGAAGCTCATCGGTGTGATCGCGGTGAAATTCGCCGCCGTGTTTTTCGGCGTTTTCGCAGGCGTCACCGTGCTGCGCGTCGTCTTTGTCGGAGGTTGAGCGTCATGTCGGCTTATAAGATCATCGATCACAGCTATGACGTGGTCGTCGTCGGAGCCGGCGGAGCCGGCTTGCGGGCGACCCTTGGGATGGGCGCCGCCGGGCTCAAGACGGCTTGCGTGACCAAGGTGTTTCCCACCCGCAGCCACACGGTGGCGGCGCAAGGCGGCATCGCCGCCAGCCTGGGCAATATGGCCGAGGACAATTGGCGCTGGCATATGTATGACACGGTCAAGGGCTCGGACTGGTTGGGCGACCAAGACGCCATCGAATATATGTGCCGCGAGGCCGTGCCGGCGGTTTACGAGCTGGAACATTTCGGCTTGCCCTTTTCACGGACCGACGACGGCAAGATTTATCAGCGCCCCTTCGGCGGCCATATGCGGAACTTCGGCGAAGCGCCGGTGCCGCGGGCCAATGCCGCGGCTGACCGGACCGGTCATGCCATGCTGCATACCCTCTATCAGCAATGCCTGAAGCATGAGGCGGAGTTTTTCGTCGAATATTTCGCCATCGACCTGATCATGGATGCGGACGGGGCTTGTCGGGGTGTGGTTGCCCTCAATATGGACGACGGGAGCATCCATCGGTTTCGCGCGCATCAGACGGTACTGGCCACCGGTGGCTATGGTCGCGCCTATTTTTCCTGCACGTCGGCGCATACCTGTACCGGCGACGGCCATGGTCTGGTCGCGCGGGCCGGTTTGCCGCTGCAAGACATGGAGTTCGTGCAGTTCCATCCGACCGGCATCTATGGATCGGGGTGTCTGATTACCGAAGGTGCGCGCGGCGAAGGCGGTTATCTGACCAATTCGGCCGGCGATCGCTTCATGGAGCGCTATGCGCCAAACGCCAAGGACTTGGCGTCGCGTGACGTGGTGTCTCGCGCCATGACTGTCGAGATCCGCGAAGGTCGGGGCGTTGGCAAAGATGGTGACCATATCCATCTGCATCTTGAGCATCTGGGGGCCGAAACCTTGGAACTGCGGCTGCCGGGGATCTCCGAGACGTCAAAGATTTTCGCCGGTGTCGATGTCACGCGCGAGCCAATCCCCGTGCTGCCGACCGTTCACTACAATATGGGAGGCATCCCGACCAATCTGCATGGCGAAGTGCTGCGACCGACGCCCCAGGAACCGGACGCCATTTGCCCCGGACTGATGGCCATCGGCGAAGCGGCGTGCGTCTCGGTCCATGGTGCCAATCGGCTTGGATGCAATTCTCTGCTCGATATCGTCGTGTTCGGCCGCGCGGCCGCAATCAGGGCTGCCGAAACCCTAACGCCGGGTACACCGCACAAACCGTTGCCCAAGGACGCCGGAGACCTTGCGCTGACGCGGCTGGACCGTGCCCGGAACGCCAACGGTGATCTGACGACGCAGCAAATCCGCCTGTCGATGCAGCAGACCATGCAGAATGACGCGGCGGTCTTCCGGACTCAGTCATCCCTGGCCGAAGGGGTGAAAAAGATCGGCGAGATTTACGACACTTTACCGCGTCTGAAGATTGCCGACCGGTCGTTGATTTGGAATTCCGACCTGATCGAGGCCTTCGAACTGGAGAATCTCATGGATTGCGCCAAGGCGACCATCACCTCGGCGGAGGCCCGCAAGGAAAGCCGCGGTGCCCACGCTCGCGAGGACTTTCCCGAGCGGGATGATGCCGTTTGGATGAAGCATTCTCTGGCCTGGGTCGATGAGAAAGGGAAGGTGACGCTGGATTACCGTCCGGTGCACACCTACACCCTGACCGATGAGGTCGACTATATCGTGCCGAAAGCCCGCGTCTATTGAGCCGGCCCCTGTTTGCCTCCATTTGAGATCCAAGGAACGATCATGGTCGAATTTGCTCTTCCCGCCAATTCCAAGGTTCAACCGGGCAAAAGCCATCAAGCGCCGGCAGGAGCCAAAAGGGTCAAGACGTTTCGGGTCTATCGCTATGATCCGGACAGTGATGCCAATCCACGCCTCGATTCGTTCGATATCGATCTCGACGCCTGTGGACCGATGGTCCTTGACGCCCTGTTGAAGATCAAGAATGAAATCGACTCGACACTCACCTTGCGGCGCTCTTGCCGCGAGGGTATCTGCGGGTCCTGCGCGATGAATATCGACGGGACCAACACGCTGGCTTGCTTGAAGCCGATCGCGGATATCAAGGGCGACGTCAAGGTCTATCCCCTGCCGCATCTGCCGGTCATCAAGGACCTGGTTCCCGATCTTTCGGTGCCCTATGCCCAATTGGCGTCGATCCAGCCTTGGATGCAGACCGAGACGCCGCAGCCGCCCGACCGCGAAGTGCTGCAGAGCCCGGAAGACCGGGCAAAATTGGATGGTCTATGGGAATGTATCTTGTGCTTCTGCTGCCAGACGTCCTGCCCCAGCTATTGGTGGAACGGCGATCGCTATCTGGGGCCGGCGGTCCTGTTGCAGGCGGCGCGGTGGATTCACGACTCGCGTGACGAGCACACGGGCGAACGGCTCGATGCGTTGGAAGATCCCTTCCGGCTTTACCGGTGTCACACCATCATGAACTGCACGTCGACCTGTCCGAAGGGACTGAACCCGGCCAAAGCGATCGGCAGTATCAAGGAAAAGCTGGCCGAACGGCAATTCTAAGGCCTGTCGTCAGATTTCCGGCCTTTGTTGTCGCCATCCCTGTAGAGGCGCCAGGGCCGACGCGCATTTATGCCGTGATGGGAATGCCGAAGGCTTTGGGAACTTGGTGACTTTCAGGAAACACAGATAACAGGGGATACCGCTTCGCGACTCACAGATAAGCACAGATAAAATGAGCGTGACTCTCCTCAATCCTGCTTGGTCTCGCCCATCACATCGGTCCCAGCGTCTGGTCGTGGCGCATGGGTGACAGCCGCTCCACATAGGGGGGCGGTGTCTCGCCGGGTCGCGCCACGCAGGAAAAGGTGGCGAGCGTCGAGGTCGACCAGGTGCATTGATAGGGTTGGATGAGGGCAAGCTTGGCTGTGCGCTCATATTGCCGGCAGGCTTCGTCGGCCAGGGCCTTGGCGTCGGCCATGCTTGCGTTGCTCTCGCTGAAGCAAACTTTGACGATGCCGCGTTGGTGATAGCGGTAGTCGTCGTCGACATAAGGCGCCTCGGTACATCCGGAGACCCAAACGGCGCCGGAAAGCGTAAGTGCTAGGAACAGAAAACGCGACCAGCGCGACATCGGCGACACCTGAAAAGAGAACCTGCTCTTCTTTAGCCGAGCCGGCGGCATCCTCAAAGCCGATTGTGTGTCACTCATGCGGGTTCATCTTGTTTGACGGCTGCCTGAAAATCGTCTTTCCCCAACACCGTTCAGGGATGAGATTGGGAAAAGCGGGAGAATGGCAGGTTGTCAGCCAAAACATCAGAGGTTATCTTGCCCCCTGATGGGAAATATCGGGGGTCGATGATGCCGGACAAGAAAAAATTCCGTTTGGTCACCCGCAGTGACTTCGACGGCCTCGTCTGCGCCGTGTTGCTCAAACATCTCGATCTGATCGCCGATATCAAATTCGTTCATCCCAAGGATATGCAGGATGGGGTGATTGCGATCGGCGAGAGCGATATCACCACCAATCTGCCTTATGTCGATGGCGTGCATATCGCCTTCGATCACCATTTGTCAGAGACCCTCCGGGTGGGGAAGCACGACAATCATGTGATCGACCCGGACGCTCCCTCGGCGGCGCGCGTGGTGTTCAATTATTACGGCGGTACGGCCGTTTTTCCCGAATCCTTCGATGCGATGATGGCTGCCGTCGATCAGGGAGATGCCGCCCGTTTCTCGCGTGCGGAGATTCTGCACCCGACCGATTGGCCGCTGCTCAACTTTCTGATGGACGCGCGAACCGGATTGGGACGGTTCCGCGAGTTCAGGGTTTCAAATTATCAATTGATGATGGATCTCATCGATTACTGCCGAAATCACCGGATCGACGAAATTCTCCAGTTGCCCGACGTCAAAGAGCGCGTCGAACTCTATTTCGATCATGAGGAAAAGTTCAAGGACCAGCTCCGACGCTGTTCTACCGTGCACAACAATCTGGTGGTTCTTGATCTGCGCGAGGAAGAGACCATCTATGTTGGGAACCGCTTCATGATCTACGCGCTGTATCCCGAGTGCAATATTTCCATTCATGTGTTGTGGGGCTTGAAACAGCAGAACACCGTGTTCGCGATCGGCAAGTCCATTCTCAATCGAACGTCGAAAACCAACATCGGCGCCTTGGCGCTCGAATTCGGTGGTGGTGGTCACGAGAATGCGGGCACCTGTCAGGTCGACAATGCGAAAGCCGTCGATGTGCTGGGGACCCTGATCAAGCGCATCAACGCCGAGGGGTGAGCCCTTCGTTCATTTTGTCGTTTCCGGTTGTGCGATGACCGGCCCGCTTAGCCGATACCGGGCCCTTCTGGCCGAGGGTGTGCTGCATCCGGATGCGGCGCAGGCGATGGCCGTCGAAAAATTTGAAAGTCTGCATAAGGCGCTGGCGACCTATGAGCCATCGCAGGGGGCTGCGGGCTGGCTTGGGCGATTCGGCTTCGGGCGGGCGCGCCGTCTGCAGTGGAATCCGGGAGACTGCGAACGGTCCGAGCCGAAGCAGGGCCTTTACATCTGCGGTGATGTCGGGCGCGGCAAATCCATGCTGATGGATCTGTTTTTCGCCAGCGCGCCGGTTGCCGCCAAGCGCCGTGTGCATTTCCATGCCTTCATGCAGGAGGTGCACGGCGAAATTCATCGCTGGCGCCAAACCAATGATCGTAAGGATGAGGATCCGATCGCCCATTTGGCGCGAACTATCGCCAAACAGGCATGGTTGTTATGCTTCGACGAACTGCAAGTCACCGATATCGCCGATGCGATGATTCTGGGGCGCCTGTTTCAGGCATTGTTCGCCGAAGGTGTCGTGGTCGTCACCACCTCGAACCGTCCTCCGGACGACCTTTACCAATACGGGTTGCAACGCGATCGCTTCCTGCCTTTTATCCAATTGATAAAACAGAGTCTCGATATTTTGGAGTTGAACAGCGAAGGGGATTATCGTCTGGGCCGTAAGAAGGGAATGCACGTCTATCACACGCCGGTAAATGGTGTGACGAATGGTGTGCTTGCCGAATATTTCGATCGATTGACTGTCGGACAACTCCCCCGTTCGGATCATATCCACGTTCAGGGCCGTGTCTGGACGGTGCCGCGTTCGGCCGATGGGGTCGCCTGGTTCACCTTCGATGAACTTTGCCGCGCCACGCTCGGTGCCGCCGACTATCTGGCGCTGGCCACGCTTTATCACACGGTGATTCTGTCCGATATCCCGCTTTTGTCGCCAGCCGACCGGGATGCCGCCAAGCGCTTCGTCACATTGATCGATGCGCTTTACGAACATAAAGTGACGTTGATTTGTTCGGCGGCGGCATCGCCGCAAGAGCTCTATGCGGCCGGTGATGGCTCTTTCGAGTTTCATCGGACGGCGAGCAGGCTCATGGAAATGCAGTCGGAACAGTATTTGATGCATCGCCATTTGACCTAGCCCCTATTTTTACCGAAGAGGATACCGTCGCTGGACAGTATGAGATCTTCCGGCATGTCTGGATGGTCGACGGCGGTTTGTTCTGGGGGCTCGCGATTGTGGGTCGGATCCAGGCCTCTCGTGGGAGGACATTCTTTCTTTTCATATCAATGAATTGTCTCCTTTATCGGCAAGGAAATTTCCGGTAAGCTCGAAAAAAATAACCGGAAAAATTTTATGGATATAGACGAATTTGTCGTGAAATCCCCCATTGACCAACTTCGGCTGTCGGATTTTTTCAGGTCCTGAGGATGAGTCGTTAGGGGGCATATTCTGAACCGGATAAATTCGTTTTTTATGTTTATTTTCTGTATGTTAACTGTCGCAAGGAGGTGATTTTCTGATAAGCGTGAAGTGAATAACCTGATTTTTTATAGGGGAAACCTGCGTATTTTAATGGCATAAGGCCCCTTGCTCTCATGCGGAATTCGCGCTACCACGGCTTGGTGATCGATGCATCGCGGAACCGGGTGGCGGGACCTCCGTCCAACCTCTATGACGTCGGAAAGGCAATGTCCCATGGCTCGCAATAAAATCGCTCTTATCGGTGCCGGCAATATCGGTGGCACGCTCGCCCATTTGATTGGTCTCAAGGAACTGGGTGATGTCGTTCTCTTCGATATCGCCGAAGGAATTCCTCAGGGTAAAGCCCTCGATATGGCCCAGTCGACGGCCATCGAGGGTGTGAACGCCGCTTATGCGGGCGCCAATGATTATTCGGCCATCGAAGGCGCCGATGTGATCATCGTGACCGCTGGCGTGCCTCGGAAGCCCGGTATGAGCCGTGACGACCTGATTGGCATCAACGCCAAAGTGATGAGCCAAGTCGGTCAAGGTATCAAACAGTACGCGCCCAACGCCTTTGTCATCTGCATTACCAATCCGTTGGATGCGATGGTCTGGGTGCTGCGGGAAGCCTCCGGCTTGCCCCACAATAAAGTGGTCGGCATGGCTGGCGTTCTCGACTCGGCCCGGTTCCGCTATTTCCTGTCGGAAGAATTCAAGGTTTCCGTCGAAGACGTCTCCGCCTTCGTGTTGGGGGGGCATGGCGATACGATGGTGCCGCTGATCCGCTATTCGACGGTCGCCGGTATTCCGCTTCCCGACTTGATCAAAGCCGGTTGGACGACCCAGGAGAAACTCGACCAGATCGTTCAGCGGACGAGAGATGGCGGCGCCGAGATCGTCGGTCTGTTGAAGACCGGTTCGGCCTTCTACGCGCCGGCCGCGGCGGCTATTTCGATGGCCGAGTCCTATCTCAAGGATAAGCGGCGCGTCTTGCCGGTCGCCGCCTGGGTCGACGGGGCCTATGGCCTGACGGGCATCTATGTCGGTGTGCCGGTGGTCATCGGCGCCAATGGTGTCGAGAAAATCGTCGAAATTGAACTGAACGCCGAAGAAAAAGAGGCATTCGCAAAGTCCGTAGACGCAGTGAAGGTGTTGCTCGAGAAATCGAAGGAATTGATGCCGAAGTAATCGTTTACACTTGCGATGTCATTGGCGGATACCGGTGACCTTGTGGTTAACCTTTGGGTTACCTGCCCCTTTTCGAAGGGGCAGGGTACTCATTTCGAGGCCAGAATTACGAGAAAGGCGAGGCCCCAATGAATATCCATGAGTACCAAGCCAAGAAACTACTCGCAAAATACGGTGTGGCGATCCTCAAAGGGGGTGTCGCCTATACCGCGGCCGAAGCCGAGCAGGTTGCCAAGGAATTGGGTGGACCGGTCTGGGTGGTGAAATCGCAAATTCACGCCGGCGGTCGCGGCAAAGGAAAATTCAAAGGCAAAGAAAGTGAAGGTGGCGGCGTCCGGGTGGTGAAATCGGCCGAAGCGGTTCGCGACAATGCCAAATCCATGCTCGGACAGATTCTGGTCACGCATCAGACCGGTCCCGCCGGCAAGGAAGTCAAACGGGTCTATATTGAAGAAGGCTGCGATATCAAGCGCGAGCTCTATCTCGGCATGCTGATCGACCGGGCGTCGTGCCGCGTTACCATCATGGCCTCGACCGAAGGGGGCATGGAGATCGAAGAGGTCGCCGCGTCTCATCCGGAGAAAATTCTCAAGGTGGCGATTGATCCCGTCCAAGGGTTTCAAGCCTATCATGGCCGGCAGATCGCCTTCGGCCTCGGTCTCCAGGACAAGCAGGTCAATGTGGCCGTCAAGTTCATCGGCGCTCTTTACAAGGCCTTTGTCGATCTTGACGCCTCGATCGTCGAAATCAATCCCCTGGTGGTGACGGGCGCAGGCGAGGTGGTCGCGCTGGACGCCAAGGTCAATTTCGACGACAACGCGCTGTTCCGCCATAAGGATATCGAGGAACTCCGCGACGAATCGGAAGAGGATCCGGCCGAACTGGAAGCGGCCCGACACAGCCTCAACTATATCAAGCTCGACGGTAAGATCGGTTGCATGGTCAATGGTGCGGGTCTGGCCATGGCGACCATGGATATCATCAAGCTTTACGGCAGCGAGCCGGCCAATTTCCTCGACGTCGGCGGTGGCGCCACCAAGGAGCGGGTGACCACGGCGTTCAAGCTGATTCTGTCCGACCCTAACGTCGAAGGCATCCTGGTCAATATTTTCGGCGGCATCATGCGCTGCGATGTCATCGCCGAAGGTGTGGTGGCCGCCGCCCGCGAGGTCAGCCTCAATGTCCCGCTGGTCGTTCGCCTGGAAGGCACCAATGTCGAATTGGGCAAGAAGATCCTGTCGCAGTCGGGATTGCCCATCATCGCCGCCGACAATCTGGCGGATGCCGCTGAAAAAGTGGTCAAGGCCGTGAAGGAGGCTCAGTGATGGCTGTTCTCGTCAACAAAGACACCAAGGTGATCTGCCAGGGCTTCACGGGAGCGCAAGGCACGTTTCATTCCGAACAGGCCATTGCTTACGGCACCAAAATGGTTGGCGGCGTAACCCCCGGCAAAGGCGGCACCACCCATCTCGACCTGCCGGTGTTCAATACGGTGGCCGAAGCCAAAGCCAAGACCGGCGCCAATGCCAGCGTCATCTATGTGCCACCACCGTTTGCCGCCGACACCATCCTCGAGGCCATCGACGCCGAGATCGAACTGGTGGTGTGCATTACCGAAGGCATTCCGGTGGTTGACATGCTGGCGGTCAAGCGGGCTTTGCAGGGATCGAAGACGCGTCTGATCGGCCCCAATTGCCCCGGGGTGATTACGCCCGGCGAATGCAAAATCGGCATCATGCCCGGTCATATTCATTCGCGCGGCAAAGTCGGTATCGTTTCCCGGTCAGGCACGCTGACCTATGAGGCGGTGGCGCAGACCACGGCGGCGGGACTGGGCCAGACGACCTGTATCGGCATCGGTGGCGATCCGATCAATGGCACCAATTTCGTCGATGTCCTGGAGATGTTTCTGGCCGATCCCGAGACGGAAGCGATCATCATGATCGGCGAGATCGGGGGCAGCGCGGAAGAGGACGGCGCGGCCCTGCTCAAGGCCGCGAAGGTCAAGAAGCCGGTGGTTGGCTTCATCGCCGGCGTGACCGCGCCTCCGGGGCGGCGCATGGGTCATGCCGGGGCGATCATCTCCGGTGGCAAGGGAGGGGCTGGCGATAAAATGGAAGCCATGCGCAGTGCCGGCGTCGTCGTTGCCGACAGCCCGGCGTCGCTCGGCAGCACCATGCTTAAACTGTTGAACGGGTAACCTTCGCCCAATACCGGAGGTCTGCTTCCGACGCTGGCCAGCCAAGCGAAAGAGAAGTCGACCTCCGGCTTGTCGAACTGTGGTTCCATTCTAATATTCCCTCGGGATACGCATTTTAGAACGAGCCATTAGGGAGGGGACGGGGCGAAGAACCACGTCCGCCACACTGCATGCAGCATGACCAATTGTCATTTTTGACCGGGGCCAACGCCACCTACGTCTCGGAGCTTTACGCCCGCTTCGTTGAAAATCCGTCGAGTGTCGATAGCGAATGGGCTCAGTTCTTCGGTGAACTGGGTGACGACGCGAGGGGAATACTCGCCGAAGTGAAGGGGGCTCCTTGGGGGAAAAATGGCAATCGGGTAATCGGCGCCGAGTCCGAAGACCTCCCCAAAAAGCCGAATGGGAAAACCGCTGCCGCGCCCGCTGCCGCTCCGTCGGTGGCAGAGATCAGAAAGGTCGCGCTGGATTCCATCCGCGCCTTGATGTTGATCCGGGTCTATCGGGTGCGTGGTCATCTGGAAGCGAGCCTTGATCCGCTCGGTCTGCATAAACGCGAGCCGCATCCGGAACTCGACTATCGCTCTTATGGGTTTACCGAGGCCGATCTCGACCGCGAAATCTTCATCGACCATTCGCTGGGGCTGGAAACGGCCACCTTGCGGACGATTTTGCGCATCCTTCGGGAAACCTATTGCGGCAAGATCGGCGTCGAGTTCATGCATATTCAGGATCCCGATCAGAAGATCTGGATTCAAAAACGGATCGAGTCGATTCGCAACCAAACCGAATTTACCGAACGCGGCAAGCAGGCCATCCTCGAACGTCTCTCCGAAGCCGAAGGATTGGAGCGCTTCCTGCAGATGAAATACACCGGAACCAAGCGGTTCGGCTTGGAAGGCGGCGAAGCCTTGATCCCGGCGCTTGAGCAGATCCTGAAACGGGGCAGCCAACTCGGTTTGACCGACGTGACGCTCGGCATGGCCCATCGCGGCCGGTTGAACGTGCTGACCAACTTCATGAAGAAGCCGTTTGTCGCTCTGTTCTCGGAGTTTCAAGGCAATCCGGCCAAGCCTGAGGATGTTCAAGGCTCGGGCGACGTGAAATACCATCTGGGAACGTCGGCCGATCGGGACTTCGATGGCAATGTGGTGCATCTGTCGCTGACCCCCAATCCGTCGCATTTGGAAGTCGCCGATGCGGTGGTGTTGGGCAAGGTTCGCGCCAAGCAGACCCAGAAGGGCGACCATGAGCGTCGCCAGGTGATGGGCCTGTTGATCCACGGCGACGCGGCCTTCGCCGGTCAGGGCGTGGTGCATGAATGCTTCGCCATGAGCCAGATCAAGGGCTACACGACCGGCGGCACCTTGCATGTGGTGATCAACAATCAGATCGGTTTCACCACGGCGCCTCAATATTCCCGGTCGGGGCCCTATTGCACCGATGTGGCGAAGATGGTTCAGGCGCCGATTTTCCACGTCAACGGCGACGATCCGGAGGCGGTCGTGCATGCGGCGCGTATCGCCACCGAGTTCCGGCAGGAATTCGGCGCCGATGTGGTGGTCGATATGGTTTGCTATCGTCGTCACGGGCATAACGAAAGCGACGAGCCGGCGTTCACCCAGCCCCTGATGTATCGCAAGATCGCCGCGCACCGGACGACGCGCCAAATTTATGCGGAAAAATTGATCGCCGAAAAGGTGGTCAGTGCCGATGACGCCGATCGCCTGGTCAGCGATTTCCAAACGCTCCTCGAGGCCGAATTCGGAGCGGCCAAGTCCTATAAGGTCAACAAGGCCGACTGGTTGGAAGGCAAATGGGCCGGTCTGGACGCGCTCACCGACGAAGAGGAAATGCGCGACGAAAACACCGATATTTCCAACGAATTGCTGCAAGAGGTCGGTCGGGCGATAACCACCGTTCCCAAAGACTTCAATCTCAATCGCAAGATCATCCGTCAGTTGGAAGCCAAGCAGCAGATGCTGGCCAGCGGCAAGGGGATCGATTGGTCCACCGGCGAGGCTTTGGCCTTCGGCAGCCTGGTGGTCGAAGGCACCGGTGTGCGGCTGTCGGGTCAGGATTCGGGGCGAGGAACATTTTCCCAGCGGCATTCCGTCCTGGTCGATCAGGAGACCGAGGTTCCTTATATTCCGCTCAATCATGTTCGTCCCGGCCAAGCGCATTTTGAAGTGATCGACTCGCTTCTGTCGGAAGAGGGCGTATTGGGGTTCGAATACGGCTATACGCTCTCCGAACCTTACGGCTTGACCCTGTGGGAGGCTCAGTTTGGCGATTTCGCCAATGGCGCCCAAGTGTTGATCGACCAATTCATCTCGGCGGGCGAGGCGAAATGGTTGCGCATGTCGGGGTTGGTATTGCTGTTGCCGCACGGCTATGAAGGCCAAGGGCCGGAACATAGTTCGGCGCGTTGGGAACGCTATTTGCAGCTGAGCGCCGAAGACAATTGGCAGGTTTGCAATTTCACGACGCCGGCCAATTATTTCCATGCTCTGCGGCGGCAAGTGCGGCGCAATTACCGCAAGCCCTTGGTGGTGATGACGCCGAAGTCGTTGTTGCGCCACAAGCTCTGCGTCAGTCCCCTGTCCGACTTCGGGCCCGGGTCGCGGTTCCGCCGCGTTTTGCCGGAAACCGAAAGACTGGCTCCCGATGGGGATATCCGTCGTGTCGTGTTGTGTTCGGGCAAGGTCTATTACGATCTGTTCGAAGAACGCGCCAAACGCAGCATCGACGATGTCGCGATCATCCGCATTGAACAGCTCTATCCCTGGCCCAAGCAGACGATTCTGAAGGAACTCGCCCGTTATCCCAATGCCGAAGTGGTATGGGCGCAGGAAGAGCCGGCCAATATGGGGGCTTGGACCTTTGTCGATCGGCGGATCGAATTCATCCTCGAAGAGTTGGCCCACAAGGTTCACAAAGCGCATTTTGTCGGGCGCAAGGCGGCGGCATCACCGGCGACCGGCGTGCATAAAAATCATATTTACGAACAATCCTTGCTGGTTGAGCAGGCGCTGACGGCGGCCTTGTTTACCCTTCCGCAGCCGTTCCGGCGTCCGACCAAATTGAGCCAAGTGCAAGACCACACAATGAATAAAGGCGAGACAGTCCGATGACCACGCAAATCGTTGTTCCCTCCCTGGGTGAATCCGTGACCGAGGCGACGATCGCCAAATGGTTCAAACAGGTGGGCGATTCCATTTCCGTCGATGAGCCGCTGGTCGAGTTGGAAACCGACAAAGTCACCGTCGAAGTCAATGCGCCGTCGGGGGGGACGCTCGTTGAGATTGCCGCCGCCGTCGGCGCGACGGTCGAGGTCGGCGCCTTGCTCGGCTCGATCGATGCGTCCGGGACGCCGGCCAAGCCGGCTGTCGCTGCTCCAGCGCTGGCCGCCGCCGTTCCCGCCGCTGCCGGTGCGGGGGCGAGCGCCGGAGACTATCCTCCGGCGCCCTCGGCCAAGAAGTTGATCGAAGAGAACAAACTGGACGCCGGCGCCATCGCCGGTAGCGGTAAGGATGGGCGGATCACAAAGGGCGATGTCATCGAAGTCCTGGCGCGTCCTGCCGCCGCGTCAGCCCCAGCCAAGGCGCCGTCAGCGCCGCGGGCGGCCGATCCGCGCGAGCAGCGTGTCAAAATGACCCGCTTGCGCAAGCGTATCGCCGAACGCTTGAAGGAGGCGCAGAACACCGCCGCCATGTTGACCACCTTCAACGAGGTGGATATGACGGCACTGTTGGCACTGCGCAATCAGTACAAGGACGCGTTCGAGAAAAAGCATGGCGTGAAATTGGGCTTCATGTCCTTTTTCGTTAAAGCCTGTGTGACGGCGCTCAAGGAATGGCCGGCCGTCAATGGCGAAATCGATGGCGACGAGGTCGTCTATAAAAATTATTACGATATCGGCGTCGCCGTCGGGACGCCGAATGGGCTGGTGGTGCCGGTGGTTCGCGATGCCGATAAATTGAGTTTTGCCGAGGTCGAGAAGGCCATCGGCGGTTATGGCAAGAAGGCGCGCGACGGCAAGCTGACCATTGAAGAGATGACCGGCGGCAC
>DATNIV010000179.1:0-5104 GCA_035604255.1 Telmatospirillum sp.
GGGCTATCGTGGCACCCTTCATTTAAGATGAAATGTGTCACTAGTGATCTGCGGATGATTTTCCAATGTCGGCAGGATTTCACTCACCCCTTGCTGAGCCACTCCTCGATCAGCCGTCGGGCGATGGAATCGGGGTTGGGAAGGCTGCGGCCTTGTTCGGCGAAGTGGGCGATGTCGTCACGGGTGAACCACTCCGCCGTTTCCAATTCGGTCTCGTCGATCCGCAATGGCACGCAGCGTTCGGTTTCGGCCATGAAACCAACCATCAGGGAACTGGGGAACGGCCAAGGTTGGGAGGAGTGATAGCGTAGCCGGGAGATCGGGACGCCGCTTTCCTCCATGACTTCGCGCGCCACCGCTTCTTCCAAAGATTCGCCCGGTTCGACAAAACCGGCAAGGGTGGAAAACATCCCCGGTCGCCAACGGGCCTGGCGGCCCAGAAGGCAGTGCTCGCCGGCGGAAACAAGGACGATCACCGCGGGGTCGGTCCGGGGGTAATGCTCGGTGGCGCAGTCGGCATTGGCGCATTGGCGGACATGTCCGCCGTGGCGGCTTATCGTCGGGGCTCCGCAGCGCGGGCAGAACCCGTGGGTTCGGTGCCAATGGATCAGGCCGCGGGCATAGGCGAGCAAAGCGCCATCGTCTTGTGACAAGAGAGGGCCGACGTCGCGCAATTCGGCGAACTCCCCCAAGCCGGTCAGGGCGGGCAAGCGGGCTGGATCGTCGAGACCGGTCAGGTCGAGAGCGAAATGAGCACTTTCGCCCTCCATTCCGAGGAAGAGCGGCGTCGCTCCCAATTCGGTCAGCCAACGGGTCGTGACATAAGGCGGTCTTACCGCGCGAACAGCCGTATCATCACGGCATATCAAATGTTGGGTCCGCCAAACCGGCACCACGCGGGTCTCGGGGTGCGTGAGCTGGCTTGCCAGCCACGCGCTGTCGCTTCGCCGCTCGCCCGCTCGGTCGAGGGAGCCGCCGCTATAAATATTGAGTTTCATCATCATAACCTGACACAAGCGTGGGTTCGGCGACAAAGGAAAGAGATGTCGAAAAAAAATGCAAGGCGGGAACGCTGATTTTCCGACCTCCGGAACGGAAAGGGGCGCTTTTTTGGGGTTCGCTTTCGCGGTCTTCCGCTTCAGGGCTATCCATGCGTATGATGGTGCTCCTGGGCTCGATTGGGTAGAGTGCTTATCCCATCGAACCGTCGGCATGATGTTCCCCATCCCAATCCTGCAGTGGCCCGTCTTTTGAAAACCATGTTTTTTCAATGGGTAACGGTTCTCCCGTGTGGGGGGCGATTCGAGGGGGTGACAAGATGCGGACATTTTGTGAAATTGGTCTGGCCACTTGGCCCAATTACATCCTATAGTGACGGCGAACGATAAGCCGGGGTCAATCCGGCGACGGGGAGGAGGGGCTCAGGACGAATTTCCAAGGCATCCACGTTAGGCTCGGCAGCGGCGGTTCTCTTCGACTTGCTGCGTCGAGGTGTTATGCCAAGGGCGGTTTGAGGATTTTCGACAGTAGCTTCGAGAACGCAAAGAACCAGACATGGAGACAGGACCGATGAAAGCCACCACGAAACTGATCATTACCGCGTTTGCGGGCACGCTGCTGTGCGGCGTTCAGGCCCAGGCGCGCGAATTCCGCTCGTCGGACGTGCAGCCCGAGGATTACCCGACCGTCAAAGCGCAGAAGTTCATGGGCGAGGAACTCGGCAAGCTCACGGGCGGAAAATTCACGATCAAGGTGTATCACTCCGGCCAGTTGGGCAGCGAGAAAGACACCATCGAGCAGCTCAAGCTTGGGGCGATCGACCTCCTGCGCGTGAACACGGGCGCGTTGAACGAGGTCTGTAAGGCGACCATGTTGCCGGTGCTGCCCTATGTCTTCAAGAGCATCGATCAGATGCACCATGTCGTCGATGGACCGATCGGCGAAGAAATCCTCAAGGATTGCGAAAAGGAAGGCATGATCGGTCTCGCCTACTACGATTCGGGCGCGCGAAACTTCTATACCAAGAAGGAGGTCAGATCGATGGCCGACCTGAAGGGCTTGAAGATCCGCGTCCAGCAGACCGATCTCTGGGTGGCCGTGATGAAAGCGCTGGGCATCAACGCCACGCCGATGCCTTATGGCGAGGTGTTCACCGGCCTGAAGACCGGCTTGATCGACGGCGCCGAAAACAATTGGCCGAGCTATCAGTCCACGCATCATTACGAAGTGGCGAAATATTACATTCTCGATGAGCATTCCATGGCGCCGGAAGTGCTCTTGATGTCCAAGAAGGTTTGGACCAGCTTGTCGCCGGAAGAGCAGGTGGCCGTTCGCAAGGCGGCGAAGGATTCCGTGCCCTATATGCGCAAGCTGTGGCAGGATCTGGAAGTCACTGCGGAGGCCGAGGTCGAGAAGGCTGGCGTGACGGTGGTCAAGGTCGACAAGGCCCCCTTCCAGGCGGCCGTCAAGCCGGTTTACGACCAATTCATTACCGATCCGCATCTGAAGGATCTGCTGACCCGTATGCAGGCCGTCGAATAACAACCCCATCGGGGAGACTTGACGCGTCGTTCCTCGCTCGGGGCGGCGCGTCAATTGTCCCGGAACTTTCCTGAGGAGCCTCTCGAATGGCTGTACAAACGGAAGACGCTGCTTCGCTACCACCTGCGGCAGCGCCCTATGTCTCGCAAGCGTGGGACAAATATTTTCGCTTCAACGGCTGGCTTTCGAAGCAATGCCTGCGGATCGCGGTGGTGGGGCTTTGTGTGATTCTGGCGGCCGTGCTCACCCAGATCTTCGGGCGCTATGTTCTGAATGACTCGCCCACCTGGACGGAGATCTTCGCCTTGGTGTTGATCCTCTATGTCACCTGCCTGTCGGCGGCGGTCGGGGTTCGCGACCAGCGGCATATAGGCATGGAATCCATCGTGATCTTTCTGGGCCCCAAGGGACGGACACGGATCGAAATCTTCGTCTTTCTGTCGATGATCACCTTTGGTCTGGCGATGTCCTACGGTGGCGCGATCCTGGCCGACGGGGTGTGGGATTATATGAATCCCGGCCTGCCGATTTCGCAAGGCTGGAGCTACATCCCGCTGTTCGGTGGCGGCCTTCTGATTTCCTATTTCGCACTTGAACAGATTATTGCGCGGCTGCTGAATGTAAGGGTTGTTCCATCATGGCATTGACCATTCTTTGCCTGACTTTCGTGGTCGGGCTGCTTCTCGGCATGCCGGTGGTTTTCGCCATTGGGCTGTCGTCTATCGCCACCGTTGCCTACGAAGGTCTGCCGATGGCCATCGTCTTCCAGCGCATGGAAGCCGGCATGAATGTCTTCGCCTTTCTGACCATTCCCTTCTTCATCTTCACCGGTGAACTGATGATGTATGGCGGCATCGCCGACCGGCTCATCCGTTGCGCCAAGGCGACGGTGGGGCATGTCCGGGGTGGTCTGGGCATGACCAACGTGCTGGCCTGCACCATGTTCGGCGGCGTGTCCGGCTCGCCGGCTGCCGACGTCTCGGCGATGGGTTCAGCGATGATTCCTCTGATGAAGAAGGAAGGTTACGACGGCGACTATGCCGTCAATGTGACCACCTATTCTTCGCTCGTCGGCGCCCTGCTGCCGACCAGCCACAATATGATCATCTATTCGCTGGCGGCCGGCGGCGTGGTGTCGATGACCTCGCTGATTCTGGCCGGCGCCCTGCCGGCGGCGCTGCTGACCATCGCCAACGTTCTGACGGCCTATTTCGTTGCCGTGAATCGCGGCTATGCGGCGGGCAAGTTCCCCGGGTGGGGCGAAGTCTGGCGGAGTACCGCGGCGGCGGTGCCGGGCCTGTTCATCATGGTCATCATCACCGGCGGCATTCTGTCGGGCGTCTTCACGGCGGCGGAAGCCGGCGCCGTGGCGGTGGCCTACGCCCTGTTGATCACCGTCTTCCTCTATCGCAGTCTCACCTGGGCCAATTTTCTCAAGGCCGCGGCGAAGGCCTGCAAGACGACCGGTATCGTGCTGCTGCTGGTCGGCATCTCGACCATGTTCGGTTATCTGATGAGCCTTTACGGCGTGGCGGAACTGGCCGGCGAAGGTCTGGCCAAGATCAGCACGACGCCCTGGGTGATCTTCATCATGGTCGATCTGGTGCTGTTCTTCTTCGGCATCTTCCTCGACATGGCGGCCCACATCCTGGTTTGCACACCGATCCTGTTGCCGATCGTCGTGCATTACGGGATGAACCCGGTGCAGTTCGGCATCATCGTCCTCTTGAACTGCTGCATCGGGCTGAACACGCCGCCGGTCGGCGTGTGCTTCTATCTTGGTTGCGCCATCGGCGAGGTATCGGTCGGCAAAGTGGTCAAGTCGATCTGGCCCTTCATGCTGGCCTTGTGGGTGACGTTGCTCATCATCACGCTGGTGCCCGAAACCACCATGTGGCTGCATGACTTGCTGATGCCCAAGTAATAGGGCGTTCTAACACCTCTGTTTCCCACCACTTCGGTTGCTCGGCCGGGGTGGTGGGATTTTTTTTGAGCGCGGATCAGTCCGACTCGGGAAGATGTCGCGCCTTTGAACCTAAAGAGAGCATTTCACCACAGAGACACAGAGAACGCAGAGATTTTTCAAAGTGCTACGGAAATCCGAGGGCTCACCCGAAAGGTGACGAGAGCTATTCGACAAAGTCTTTGTTTTTCCTCTGCGATCTCTCTTGTCTCTGTGGTTCATCTGCCGAATTTAGGTTGAAACAAGGCGGAATGTGTCAGGAGCTCCGCGATGGGTTGCCCATCGTAAACTGTTTCAGGGCTAACGTGACGGCGGCGACGACAGAGTCCCAGTCGCCCGGTTGCGGTTGGCGGAATTGGCGGAGCGTCGGATACCAGGGGCTGTCGTCACGGTCCTGCATCCAGCGCCAGCAACTGTCGAAGCGGTTGAGCAGCCAGACCGGCTTGCCGAGCGCCGCCGCCAGATGCGCCACGGCGGTATCCACCGAGATGACGAGGTCGAGATTGGCGATCAAGGCCGCCGTGTCGGCGAAATCGGTGACGTCCGCCATCATGTCGACGATGGGGAAATCGGGCGGCGGCGGTGGTCCGGCCTTTTGCA
>DATNIV010000180.1:0-13523 GCA_035604255.1 Telmatospirillum sp.
CGCTGGCCCGACCCCAGGCCGTCCGCCGTCCCGGAAAATGCCGGCGTCCCCTGACCAACGTCATGGTTGCATGTCGAAGCGGTGGTTCGCACCGAAGTGATGGGTTATCCTCTGCTCGCGAAAGCCTTGTTATCACTCGACCAAGAAAGCGATATCCATGGAACTCAAGAAGATCCCGATCGGCATCAAACCGCCATTCGACGTGAATGTGGTCATCGAGATACCCCTGAATGCCGATCCGGTAAAATACGAGGTCGACAAGGAATCGGGGGCCATGTTCGTTGACCGCTTCCTGCATACCGCCATGTATTACCCTTGCAATTATGGGTTTATACCCAACACGCTGTCCGAGGACGGCGATCCGGTCGATGTGATGGTGGTTGGCCGGCACGGTGTGGCTGTCGGCGCGGTGATGCGGTCTCGGCCGATCGGCGTGCTGATGATGGAAGATGAAGCCGGACGCGACGAAAAGATTCTCGCGGTGCCGCATCCGAAGCTGCATCCGTTCTATGACGATGTGAAATCCTATAAGGATTTGCCGGCCACTCTGACCCAGCAAATCGAACATTTCTTCGCCCATTATAAAGACCTGGAACCCAAGAAGTGGGTCAAGGTCTCCGGCTGGGGCGATGTCGACGAAGCGGGTCGGCTGATCGAAGAGGCCATCGCGCGCGCCAAGAGCAAGGAAAAGAAGAAGAAGTAGGGGTAGTGGGAATCGTCATGCCCGCGCTTGACACACGGCTGTCCGGCACGGTTCGTGCGTCGCCTTTATTTGAGTTGTGACCATAACCAAAAACCGTCATTGCCGGACGTGATCCGGCAATCCATGGTTGTGTATATCAGGCGACGTCATTTGAAGCGGGCCCGTGGATGCCCGTGTCACGCACGGGCATGACGACTTTTGATTGAACAATCAGACATAAGTGCCTTCGAATATTGAAGGCACAAGCCGTGCCGGACAGCCGTGGATCAAGTCCGGCCATGACGAAACAGGTTAAGCGATGACCGACGTGGAACTGTCGTTCTTCGGTCGCTCGCCTTCGATCCGTTTGCCGGTGATGATGAAATAGACCATTTCACTGATGTTGGTGGCGTGGTCCCCGATGCGTTCGATGTTCTTGGCGACGAAGAGCAGATGGCTGGCCGGACCGATCGTGCGGGGGTCCTCCATCATATAGGTCAGCAATTCGCGAAACAGGCCGGAATACATCTCGTCGACTTCCAGATCGCTGTTCCAGACGGCCAAGGCTTTGTCGGCATCCCGCTCGGCGCTGGCGTCCAGCACATCGTGCAATTGGCGCTGCACCAGGAGGCCGATCCGGCGCACGGCGCGAATCGACGGCAGAGGAAGCTCTTCGGTCACGCTCAACGAGCGTTTGGCGATATTGGCGGCGTAGTCGGCGATCCGTTCCAGATCGCTCGACACTTTGAGCGCCGTGATGACCAGACGCAGGTCATCGGCCATGGGCGCCCGCAAGGCCAGAACACGGACGACCAAGTCATTGACGCTGTGTTCGAGTTCGTCGATTTCCTGATCGCCGGCGCAGACCGCGATGCCCAGGGCGGTGTCCCGTTCCACCAGGGCTTGCAGGGCTTGCGCGACTTGTTGTTCGGCCAGCCCCCCCATCCGTGCCAAGGTGTCGCGCAGTCGGGTCAATTCTTCGTCGAAGGATTTGACGGTATGCTGCATGGTGTCCTGCTTCAGCCGAAGCGTCCGGTAATATAGCCCTGCGTCAGCTTTTCGCGCGGGCTGGTAAAGATGTCTTCCGTGGCGCCCACTTCGATGATGTCGCCCAAATGGAAAAAGGCGGTGCGCTGCGAGACGCGCGCGGCTTGCTGCATCGAATGGGTGACGATGACGATGGTGTAGTCATCGCGCAATTCTTCAATCAATTCCTCGACGCGCGCGGTGGCGATCGGATCAAGGGCGGAACAGGGTTCGTCCATCAAGATCACTTCCGGATCGACGGCGATCGCCCGGGCGATGCACAGGCGTTGCTGTTGGCCGCCCGAGAGTCCCGTTCCCGGTTCGCCCAGCCGGTCTTTCACTTCGTCATAGAGGCCGGCGCGCGTCAAGCTGCGATGGACGATCGCGTCGACGTCGTCCGGATGTTCGACAAGTCCATGGATCCGCGGGCCGAAAGCGACATTGTCATAAATCGATTTCGGAAAGGGGTTCGGCTTCTGGAAAACCATGCCGACTCGGGCGCGCAGTTGCACGGGGTCCATCTCGGTATGAATGTTCTCGCCGTCGAGCAGGACCGTTCCGCTGACCCGGCAGCCATCGATGGTTTCGTTCATCCGGTTGAGGCAGCGCAGAAACGTCGATTTGCCGCAACCGGACGGACCGATCAGGGCGGTCACTTCATTTTCGTTGATGGTCAGGCTGACGCGGTTGATCGCGCGCTTGTCAGCGTAGAAGACTTCGACGTCCTCTGCGACGATTTTCGCCCGCGACGCAACAGTTTGCGGAGAATGCGCGGACTCGGGCGGCAATATCTGACTCCGTGAAAGGGTGGCCGTGTGACCAATCTTGTTGCAGGTATAACGTTCGCCATGCCGCTGGCAACATGTTTCGCCAAGACCGATGCTAATTTCACATTTGAAAATTTACCTTAGACGTCGTCGACCGGCAAATAGACGGTGAAAACGCTGCCTTCACTGATAACGCTGTCAATGGTCAGCAGGCCACGGTGCCGGTTGACCAGATGTTTGACGATGGCCAATCCCAGGCCGGTTCCGCCGAGCTGTCGCGAGCGCGCCGCATCGACGCGGAAAAAGCGTTCGGTCAGGCGGGGCAGGTGCTCCCGCGCGATTCCTTCGCCATGATCGCGGACGGCCACCTTGATGGCCCGCCGCGCCGTGGCGGCCAAGCCCGACGGCAGGTCTTCGGTCACACAGGCCGACACTTGGATGGGGCTCCCCGCATGGCCGTATTTCAGGGCATTGTCCATGAGGTTCTGAAAGATCTGCTCCAACTCGTCTTCCTGCCCTTTGATCGGCGGCAGATCGTCGGGCAAAGCCAGTTCGATCTTCATGTCGCGTTGCTCGGCCTGCAGTTCGAGCCCGTCGGCGACGCGGTGGATAATCGTTGGCAGTGCGGCTTGACCGTCCGGGCGGGTATGTTCGTTCAGCTCGATCCGCGAAAGATTGAGCAGATCCGCCACCAAACGGGACATGCGGGACGCCTGGTCGAACATGATGGCCAGAAAGCGGTCGTGGGCCTCGACGTCGTCGCGCGCCGGTCCACGGAGCGTTTCGATGAAACCGAGAAGGGCGGACAGCGGCGTGCGCAATTCGTGGCTGGCATTGGCGACGAAATCGGCGCGCATCTGCTCCATTCGCTTGAGAGCGGTGACATCATGCAACGACAGGATCGCCACGGTGCCGCCGACCCCGGTTTCCGGCAAGGGTTCCAGAAGCGCACGGAATTCCCGATCGATCGGCCCGGTCAGGGCGAATTCGACATCGCTGCCGGCTTGTCCCTTCAGCACCTGATCGGTGGCGTCGAGAAGGGCCGGGTGCCGCAGCAAAGCGGCAAGGTCGCGTCCCTGTAATTCCCGGCCGAAAATCTTGCGGGCGGCGACATTGGCGCGGACGATCCGGCGTTGCCGGTTGAGCAGGAACAACGGACTGGGCAAGCTTTCAAAAAGAGAATCGTGGAAGCGCACCAACGTGCCGAGTTCGTCGGTGCGGGCGCGCCAGCCCCGTCGCAACTGACCAAGCGCGGCCAAGATATCGGCCGCCAACCCGGTATTGAGGACCGGCGGCCGGCTCTCGTCGCCGCGGGCAAGGTCCCGTGCGTAAAGGGCGATGTTGGCGAGGTCGATGCCATAGGGGTGGAGCAGCAGGCCGGTCAGCAAGACGATGCTCAAGACGCCGAGCGAGGCCGCTCCCAATTCGATATTGCCGGTCGCCACAAGAACGATGAAGACGAGGAGAGGCGGTGTCGACAGCGCGGCGACCACCGGCAACAGCCGGGGATTGAACTTCGCTGAGGTCATGCATCCGCTCCTCGGTATTTGGCGTGACGTGCCACGGGAGCTTTCAGCCAATCCATTGGTTGCGTCAACCGTTCAAACAAAAGCGCCGCCGTTTTCGTTAAATTGAAATATTTGGGGGGACCGGCATAGCGTTGGCTGTGCAGATCATCTCGCGCGAAATCTGTGGCGTTGACGTCCCGTCATCACCGGTTTGGCGATCCGGAAGGGACGTCAACGCCACCACATTTGGTCTATTGATAGCGTGCGACGATGGCATCCATCGTCCCATCGGCTTTCATCTCTTCGCCGGCCTTCTTCAGCTTGGCGACGAGCTCGGGACTGCAGTCTTTGGAACAGGCGAGATATTGCTGCGTCGTTTCTCCGACTTGCGGACCGATGACGAATTTGCTCGCATCGGGATTCCCCTTCAGCCCGTATTTGATCTCGGGGATTGTCGAAAACCACGCATCGGCCCGACCCAGCAGCAGCATCTTGGGAATCACGCTCTGCTTCTCGATCGTTTGCACAATGAGTTGATCCGGGGAAAACCCTTCCCGAACCAGCATTTCATGCTGCGAACTGCCGATCGCCACGGCGATCTGCTTCAGGTTCGCCTTTGCCTCGGCAAAGCTTGAGATCGTCTTTCCGGTGGTGGCGAACCCTCTGCCCAGCGTGAAGACCGGGAACAGCCAGGTGTATTTGGGTTCGCGTTCGGGGATGCGGGCGAGAGCGGTGATGAGCAAATCCTTGCCGGCTTGCACATCCGCCTGAGCCCGTCCCCATGGCACGAATTCGAGCTTGCCGGTCAGGCCGGCCCGTTTCAAAGCTTCCATGGCGGCATCCGCCATGATTCCGTGGCCATCGGCCGCGCTGCCCTGCGGCGGCGCGTCGATGCAGTAGACGGTCAGCGGTGCCGTTTGTGCCGATGCCATGGTGGGGAGCGTGGCAAAGGCTGCCAACGCCGCAAGCACAACATGCTTTTGGATCAAATTCATATGGTTCCTCCCCTGACGTTTTGAAGACTTGCAACCGAGCATTGCAAGGGTGGAGATCGAGAGGGCGGACGGGCGCATCGGGGGCTCGTCCGCCGTTCGATGGACAGGTCGCAAAATGAGCGTTACGCGTTCTTGCGAGAGGCTTGGCGCAAGGCGTCGTGGCTGGCCAGGACCGCCATATTGACAATATCGCTGGCGGTCGCGTCCATTGAGGTGATCTGGACGGGTTTCGACATGCCCATCAGAATGGGTCCGATCACGGTTCCCTTCCCCAGCTTGTGCAGCAGTTTCGCCGAGATGTTTGCCGTATAGAGGCCGGGCATGATCAAGACATTGGCCGGACCGGACAGGCGACAGAAGGGATAATGCTTGAGCAATTCCGGATCGAGCGCGACGTCGGCGCCCATCTCGCCGTCATATTCGAAATCGACTTTGCGCTGGTCGAGAATAGCCACCACGTCATGCATTCTCTCGCCATTGTATTTCTGCGGATTGCCGAAATTGGTATAGGACAGAAGCGCGACACGGGGTTCATGGCCCATCTGGCGGGCCTTGGCCGCCGTTTGGCAGGCGACGTCGGCGAGCTGTTGCGAGGTCGGACCATCAATGACCACGGTGTCCGAGATGAAAATGGTGCGGCCCTGGGTCACCAGAAGCGTGGTGCCGAACAATGTTTCGCCGGGGCGCGGATCGATGATCCGGGTCACCTCATCGAACGCCTGGTAATAATTGCGGGTCAGACCGGTGACCATGGCGTCGGCATCGCCGGAGGCGACCATGGCGGCCGCGAAAATGTTGCGTTCCTGATTCATCGCGCGTTGGGCGTCGCGATGCAGCATGCCTTTGCGCTGCATACGGGCATAGAGCATGTCGGCATAGGCCTTGGTGCGATCCGAGAGCCGGGCGTTGACGATTTCGATACCGTCCAGCGCATGGGCCAGGCCGGCGGCTTTCATGGACTTCTGGATGATGTCTTCGCGGCCGAGCAAAATCGGCTTGCCATAACCGGCGTTGCGGAACGCCAAGGCGGCGCGGATGGTCTTTTCTTCCTCGCCTTCGGCGAAGACCACCCGCTGCGGATTGTTTCGAACATCCTCGAAGATCATTTGCATCGAAGCGGCGGTGGGGTCGAGACGGGCCGAAAGCGTGCGCTTGTAGGCCTCCATGTCGATGATCGGCTTTCTGGCCACGCCCGAATCCATGGCCGCTTTGGCCACGGCCGGCGGGATCGCCGAAATCAGCCGCGGGTCGAAGGGCACCGGAATGATATATTCGGGACCGTAGCGCAGACGACGGCCGGAATAGGCGGCATCGACCTCGTCGGGAACATCCTCGCGGGCCAAAGCGGCGACGGCTTCGGCGGCGGCGATTTTCATCGCGTCATTGATGGTGCTGGCGCGAACATCCAAGGCGCCCCGGAAAATGTAGGGAAAACCCAGAACATTGTTGATCTGATTGACGTAGTCGGATCGGCCGGTGGCGACGATGGCGTCTTGCCGAACCGTGCGGACGTCCTCCGGGGTGATTTCCGGATCGGGATTGGCCATGGCGAAGATGATCGGCTGGGGCGCCATCTTGGCGACCATTTCGGCAGTGACAGCCCCTTTTGCCGAAAGGCCCAAGAAGATGTCCGCACCCTCAAGCGCTTCGGCCAGGGTGCGGGCCGTGGTTTCCACCGCGTGGGCGGATTTCCACTGATTCATGCCCACGGTGCGGCCCTGGTAGATGGTGCCTTTGGTGTCGCACATGATGGCATTGTTATGCGGCAAGCCCATCGATTTGATCAGTTCGAGACAGGCCACCGCCGCCGCGCCGGCCCCGTTGACCACCATTTTGACGTCCTGCAACTTGCGGCCGGTGAGATGCAAGGCATTGATCATACCGGCCGCGCAAATGATCGCCGTACCATGCTGATCGTCATGGAACACGGGGATGTCCATCAGTTCGCGCAGACGCTGCTCGATGATGAAACATTCGGGCGCCTTGATATCTTCGAGATTGATGCCGCCGAAGCTGGGACCGAGATAGCGCACGCAGTTGACGAATTCGTCAACGTCTCGCGTGTCGACCTCAAGATCGACGGCATCGACGTCGGCGAAGCGTTTGAACAGCACCGCCTTGCCTTCCATCACCGGCTTTCCGGCCAAAGCGCCCAGATCGCCGAGCCCGAGGACCGCCGTACCGTTGGAGATCACCGCCACCAGATTGCCTTTGGCCGTGTAGTCATAAGCCAAAGAGGGATCCTTGGCGATGCGCAGACAGGGAAAGGCGACACCTGGGGAATAGGCTAAAGAGAGGTCGCGTTGGGTGGTCAGGGGTTTGGTGGGCGTGATCTCGATCTTGCCTGGCCGCCCCATCGAATGGAACAGCAGGGTGTCTCGTTCAAGATCGCTCATCGGTTGCGCTGTCTCATCCATAGGTGACGTCTCCCTTTGTTTTTCATAAAGAGTGAAAGCGTCGTCCGGCGGCAGCTTTTAGTCTTGCCGCTCGTTGGTATGAATATTCGTGGCGCGCGAAGAGGCCAAAATAACCTTGGCCTTGCTTTCGTTTGTTTGATCAGGGGTGTCGATCCACAGCAAAACGCTGCCCGAGGCAAGCGCCTTGGCGAATTCGGCCGCATGCGGTCGGGCGATGACTTCGTCCATCAACTCCTTCAAGGCGACACCGCCGACGCCGGCGGCGATCATTCCGCCGATGACGGCACCGACCGGCCCGGCGGCGATGGCGATCAATCCGGCGGTGACCAGGGGGCCTTCATATTTCAGTTCGCCCAACAAGCCGATCAGCCGGTTTTTCCAGGACTGCGCGTCCGCCGAAGCGGCTTCGAGACTGTCGTGCGAGGTCAGGACGGACAGATCGCTATGGGAGAATCCGGCCGCCAGCAAAGCGGACACGGCGCTGTCGAAATCGGAGCGTTGGGAAAATACGCCGACCACTTCGCGGCGAAGCGTCTTGGGGCTTGTGTTCACAGGGACATTCCTCATGATTTTCCTCCAGTGTGCCGTATCCAGGGGGCGATTCCTAGAGCGTGATGACATTGGGTGACGGTGATCCTGTTTCCGGCCAATGTCTGAATTGTCCTCCAATGAAGGCGACGCGGGCTTCAGTCCGGCGACGATCGACGACGCGGTTGTGCCAAGCAGACCTCTTTGGTGGTCTCGCTGAATGGTTCCAGGAACGCGGCCAGGGCGCTGGACAAAAGGCCGTCCCGGCGGCGGATGAACACGGTGTCCACCTGCGATTCCGCGGCCGGCAGCATATGGATCGCCACCCGGCCGGCCCGCCAGATTGGTCCGACCAACGCCCGCGGCAGGAGCGAAAAGCCGAGCCCGGCGGCGACGCTGGCAAACACGGCCTCCATGGTACCGAATTCCAGCAGACGCAGCCCGATCACGCCGCGCCGCGCCAGAAGATCTTCCAGTCGCTGACGATAGGAGCACCCGGCCCGTAGCACGACGATGCGCAGATTGGGCTGAGCCAGCAGTCTCTCAAGGCAGGACGAAGAGGGTGGCGCGATGACAGCCAGTTCCTCGCGGAAGACGGTTTCTTCGATGAGCTCAGGGTGGCGAATCGGTCCGCAAACGAAGGCGCCCTCCATGTCGCGCCTCAGCACCGCCTCGACCAACTCGGCGGTGGTGCCGGCGCGCAGCGTCAGATCGACTTCGGGACAGGCCGCCACATAATCGGCGAGCAGTGGCGACAGGCGGAGCGCCATGGTGGTCTCCAGGGCGCCGATGGTCATTGGACCCCGTGGCACGCCGTCGTCGACCACGGCCCGCCGGGCATTGTCGATCTCGGCGCGGATCTTGTGGGCATAGGGCAGCAACCGTCGTCCGGCCGCCGTCAGCGTCACGCCGCGACGACCGCGGTCGAACAACCGCACGCCCAACTCGGTTTCCAGCAAGCGCAGGCGGGTGGTGACATTGGACTGCACCGTATGCAGTTCGGCCGCCGCCCGGTTGATTCCGCCCAGTCTCGCCACAACCTCGAAGAGTCGAAGATCCGCCACGTCCATGCTCGCCCCCAACATATCTCTAAAACAGAGCGATCTTATCAAATCATAGCATTTTTCAAGATTTGTGGCGCGTCCTAAGATTTGGGTTCCCCTCACAGCGACGGAGTCTCTTCATGTCCTCCATCTTGGCCCGTACCGAGCTCTTCTGCCGCCGCTTTGGATTGAGGCAGCCCATCTTGCTGGCGCCGATGGCCGGGGTGAGCGCGCCCGCCTTGTCGATGGCGGTCATGCGGGCGGGCGGCCTGGGAGCGTGCGGCGCCCTGTCACTGTCGCCGGCCGAGATCGCCGCCTGGGTGGCCGAGGTGCGGGCCGGCGCCGACGGACCCTTTCAAATCAACCTGTGGATTCCCGAGCCTCAGCTTTGCCGCGACGCGGCACGGGAGGAGCGGATGCGGGCGTTCCTCGGCCAGTGGGGACCGGAGGTGCCGGAAACGGCGGGCGAGGCCCGGTTGCAAGATTTTGCCGACCAATGCCGTGCGGTGTTGGAGGTGGCCCCGCCCCTGGTGTCCTCGGTGATGGGACTCTATCCTCCCGAGATGGTCGCGCGACTCAAGGCCAAGGGAATATCATGGGTCGCTACCGTGTCCACCCTCGCCGAGGCCCGCGCCGCCCAGGCGGCCGGAGCCGACGTCATCGCCGCCCAGGGCATGGAGGCCGGCGGCCATCGCGGCTGCTTCGATCAGGCGGCGGCGGAACGCCAAATGGTCGGACTGTTCGCCTTGCTGCCGGCTATCGTCGATGCGGTCGAACTGCCGGTGGTGGCGACCGGCGGCATCGCCGACGGGCGCGGTGTCGCGGCCGCGCTTGCCCTGGGCGCAAGCGCCGTCCAACTCGGCACCGCCTTCCTGCGCTGTCCCGAGGCGGAGATTCACCCGGCCTGGGCGAGCGCCCTGGCCCGCACGGCCCCCGAAGACACCATGATCACCCGTGGGTTCAGCGGCCGCGCCGGACGGGCCATCGCCACCGCCTATGTCCGCGCCGTGGCGGACGTGGAGCCGGCGGCCTACCCCGTTCAGCGCGGGCTGACCACGGCGATGAAGGCGGATGCGCTTCGGGTCGGCGATGTCGAGCGCATGCAGGCCTGGGCCGGCCAATCCGCCGCTCTCGGCCAGGTGCTGCCGGCGGCCGAGATGGTGCGCACAGTGTGGGATGACGCGCGCCGGCTCCTGGGCTAGGAGGGATCGTCATGCGCCCGCTTGACACGCTGTCGGCACTGGTCGCGGCTCTCGCCCTGGGTCTGGCCTTCATCTTAATCAAGATCGGCGTCGGCGAGGTGCCGCCATTGACGCTCACGGCGTTGCGCTTCGTCTTCGCCGCCTTTCCGGCGGTCTTTTTCATCCGCCCGCCCAAGGTGCCCGGTGGACTGGTCGCGCTCTACGGCGGTCTGATCGGCATCGGACAATTCGGACTGCTGTTTCTGGCGATCAGTCGGGGTATGCCCGTCGGGTTGGCGTCGTTGGTCATTCAACTCCAAGCCTTCATCACCGTCTTCCTGGCCTGGCTTGTCCTGGGCGAACGGCCGAGTGCCCTGCAAGTGGCGGCGTCCGGCCTGGCCCTGGCCGGCATCGTCGTCATCGGCGCCGCTCGGTTGAAGGGCGCAAGCCTGGCGCCGTTTCTCATGGTGGTGGCGGCGGCGCTGTGCTGGGGAGGGGGCAATATCGTCGGCAAGCTGGCCGGCCGCGCCGACATGTTCGCCGTGACCGTTTGGTCGAGTCTGATTGCGCCGGTCCCCCTCCTGGCGCTGTCACTGGCCGTTGACGGCTGGCAGGCGGTGCGGATCCTCGCCCATCCCAGTTGGGCTCTCGTCGGTTGCGTCGCGGGGCTCGCCTATGGCGCGACGATCGTCGGCTTCGGCTTGTGGAGCCGCCTGCTGGCCCATTACCCGGCGGGGCGGGTGGCGCCTTTCGCCTTGCTGATTCCCGTGGTCGGCATGGTTTCGGGGTGGCTTCTCTTCGCCGAACCGTTGGCCCCGGCCGAGGTGGCGGGCGGCCTGCTGGTGATGGTGGGGCTCAGTGTCGCCATATTCGGCGATCGGCTGCTGGCTAGCGTCGCCCTGTGGCGGCGTCGCCAGACCTGATGGCGGTTGAACATAGGACATTCTCCGCGATCGACTTCATGATAAGGTGCGCTCCCGAATCCGTCCGATCCCCAACCTCATCGAAAAGTAACGTGAACGAAACGACCGCGCTCGAAGCTTTGCCGCCGCCTGCCGACGAGAGTGTCACGCCGATGATGGTCCAATATCTGGCCATCAAGCGGACGCATCCCGACTGTCTGTTGTTCTATCGGATGGGCGATTTTTACGAGATGTTCTTCGATGACGCCGTGCAGGCGTCGCAAGCGCTGGATATCACGCTGACCAAGCGCGGCCGCCACGCCGGCGAGGATATTCCGATGTGCGGCGTGCCGGTGCATTCCCACGAAGGCTATCTGTCGCGGCTGATTCGCAAGGGCTTCAAGGTGGCCGTCTGCGAACAGATGGAGGATCCGGCCGAAGCGAAGAAGCGCGGTGCGAAATCGGTGGTGGAGCGCGGTGTCATTCGTCTGGTGACGCCGGGGACGCTGACCGAGGACGCCTTGCTCGACGCCCGCGCCCACAATTACCTGGCCGCCCTGGCCGATGCGCAAGGCGGCCTGGGGCTCGCCTGGCTCGACATGTCGACCGGGGATTTCCAGGTGCAGCCGGTGACGGAGAAGACCTTGGGCGCGGCGATCGCGCGTCTTGATCCGGGGGAACTCCTGGTTCCCGAACGGCTGTTGCAACAACCCCATCTGTTCGACTTGTTCGGCGACTGGCGCGACGTTCTGACGCCGCTGCCGTCGGTTCGGTTCGATTCGGTCAATGCCAGGAAGCGCCTGGAAACCCTCTATGGAGTCAGGGCGCTGGATGGCTTCGGCGCTTTCGGCCGCGCCGAATTGGCGGCGGGGGGGGCGTTGGTCGACTATGTCGAACTGACGCAAAAAGGCAAATTGCCGCGCCTGGGCGTGCCGAAACGCCTCGCCGAAGGCGCGGTGATGGAGATCGATGCGGCGACCAGGCGCAATCTCGAATTATCGGAGACATTGAGCGGCGAGCGCAAAGGCAGTCTGCTGTCGGTGATCGACCGGACGGTGACCGGCGCCGGGGCGCGACAATTGGCGCAGCATTTGGCGGCGCCTCTGACCGATGGCGCATCGATCGATCAGCGTCTCGACATGGTGCAGTTCTTTACAGATCATCACGCCCTGCGAAGCGATCTGCGCGAGCGTCTGCGGCGCTGCCCGGATGTGGAACGCGCTTTGTCGCGCCTGACGCTGGGCCGCGGCGGGCCGCGCGATCTTGCCGCCGTGCGGGATGCGCTGGGCGAGGGGCCGGGTCTCAAGGCGGCCTTGCTGCGGGACGATTTCGATGCGCCGCCGGCCGGTATCCGTGACGCGCTCGCTCAGTTGGGCGAGCACGGCGTGCTGGTCGATCGGTTGGCGCGCGCTCTGGATGCCGAACTACCGGTGCTGATGCGCGATGGTGGGTTCATCGCCGCCGGCTATCATGCCGGCCTCGACGAATTGCGGGCGCTTCGTGACGAGAGCCGGCGGTTGATCGCCGCCTTGCAGACTCGCTATGCGGAGATCAGCGGTGTCGCCGCTCTGAAGATCAAGCACAACAATGTGCTGGGCTATTATATCGAAGTGCCGCCCAAACAGGCCGACCGCATGGCCGAGCCGTTCATTCATCGCCAGACCATTGCCTCTTCCGTGCGGTTCGCGACGGTGGAATTGGGGGAACTGGAAGATAAAATTCGGAGCGCCGCCGACAAGGCGCTGGCTTTGGAGTTGGACTTGTTCGGCGATCTGCTGGGCGAGGTGACGGGTCGCGCCGATGAAATCGCCGCCGCCGCGCGTGCTTTGGCGGCGCTCGATGTGGCCAGCGCCTTGGGCGAATTGGCCGTCGATCGGCGCTATGCGCGGCCACAGGTCGAAGAGGGGACGGCCTTTTCCATCGAGGGCGGACGCCATCCGGTGGTTGAGGCCGGCTTTACCGGCGCCTTCGTCGCCAACGATTGCGATCTGTCCGACGACCAGCGGCTGTGGCTGATCACCGGTCCCAACATGGCCGGTAAATCGACCTTTCTGCGGCAGAACGCGCTGATCGTCATCCTGGCCCAGATGGGCAGTTTCGTGCCGGCCGAGACGGCCCGGATCGGTATCGTCGATCGATTGTTCAGCCGGGTCGGCGCCGCCGACGATTTGGCCCGTGGACGCTCGACCTTCATGGTGGAAATGGTCGAGACGGCGGCCATCCTCAATCAGGCGGGGCCGCGGGCGTTGGTCATCCTGGACGAGATCGGCCGAGGAACCTCCACCTTCGACGGCCTGTCCATCGCCTGGGCGGTGGTCGAACATCTGCATGAGGTCAATCGCTGTCGCGCCCTGTTCGCCACCCATTACCACGAATTGACGGCGCTGGCGGCCAAGCTTCCGGCGCTGTCCTGCCATTGCATGCGAGTCAAGGAATGGCAGGGCGACGTGGTTTTCCTCCATGAGGTGGGCGCG
>DATNIV010000181.1:0-5159 GCA_035604255.1 Telmatospirillum sp.
CCAATGCAACCACGGGCGGCCCACCTATGTGGAGCTCAAGCTCGCCGACATCGAAAAGCTGTTCGGCCGGAGGTAATTACCCGTCGGCGACGAAGCGCAGGAAGACCATTCTCGCGGCGCCGTATTTGCGTTCGTCGATAATCATCAGGTCTTTGCTTGGTGAGGAGAAGTCTTCACCCGCCGCCACTTCGACGACCACCACGGCGTCCGAGGCGATCCAGCCTTGTGCCAGCAGAGCCAGCAAAGCCGGTTTGGCCAGGCCGCTTTTGTAGGGGGGATCCATCAGCACGATCTGGCAGGGGGCGGAGGCCTTCGGCGGGCGGGTCGCGTCGATGCGCTGGATCGACGACTGAGGTTCGACACCCAGTTTTTTGGCGTTGGCGTAGATGATGGCGAACGCGCTGCCGTCGGTTTCCATGAAGGTGGCGTGGCTGGCGCCCCGTGACAGCGCTTCGAACCCCAGTGCGCCCGAGCCGGCGAAGGCATCGAGAACCAGGGCGCCCTCCAGGGAGGGAGCGCCATGGCCCAAGATGTTGAAGAGAGCTTCCCGCGCGCGGTCGGCGGTCGGACGGGTGGCGAGACCTTCGGGGGCCTGCAGCACCCGCCCCTTATGACGGCCGGCGACGATCCGCATGGGGCTTGGTCCTGTTGCGGGGGGGCGTGTCACCTGCGGGCTTGTCACCCGGCGGTTTTCTGCTTCTCAATCTGGCCGGTTTCTGTGCGGTCGCCAGCGCTTCGGAAGCGGTCGCCACTGCGCCGGTTTTCCCTTTGCCCTTGTCGCCCACCTGTTCCGTGATCACCCGTGTCGGCACTTCATCGGCGGAGCCCGGCTCCAGGAGGCCGAGTTGGAACGGGCCATAGGCAATGCGGATCAGCCGGCTTACCGTCCAGCCGAGATGTTCCATCACGCGGCGGATTTCCCTGTTCTTGCCTTCCTTCAGGCTGACGGTCAACCAGGCATTGGACCCTTGTTGACGGTCGAGCATGGCTTTGATCGGTCCGTAAGCGACTCCTTCGACAGTGACCCCGTGTTCCAGGGCCGCCAACTGCGCAAGGTCGGGGGTCCCATGGACGCGCACGCGATAACGGCGGACCCAACCGGTCGAGGGCAGTTCCATCCGTCGTGCCAGATCGCCATCATTGGTCAGCAGCAACAAGCCTTCGGAATTGAGATCGAGGCGGCCCACCGAAATGACGCGCGGCATGCCCTCCGGCAGGCGTTCGAAAACGGTTGGCCGTCCTTGCGGATCCTTGTGGCTTGTCACCAAACCGGCCGGTTTGTGGTAACGCCATAACCGGGTCCGTTCGGTCTCGGGGAGAGGTTTGCCGTCGACAACGATCAGGCTCGATTCGGTCACGCCAACGGCGGGCGAGGTCAGTTTCTGTCCATCGACGCTGACTCGCCCTTCGGCGATCCATCGTTCGGCTTCCCGGCGGGAACAAAGTCCGGCGCGGGCCAGGCGTTTGGCGATGCGTTCGCCCTTAAAGTCATCAGTTGTGTCGGTCATCGGCGTGATGCCTCGATAAAGGCGTGGAAGAGGGCGGTGTCGGCAGGGCTGACGGCGAACTCCGGGTGCCATTGGACACCCATGCAAAAGCGGCGATCGGGGTCTTCGATTCCTTCGATGACGCCATCCGCGGCAAGGGCGTTTACGGTAAGACCGCGGGGAACACTCTTCACCGCTTGGTGGTGGGTGCTGTTGACGGAAAATCTCTTTCGGCCGGTGATCTTGGCCAGGCGCGTGCCGTCAACGACGCTGACGTCATGGCCGGCCTGTGTCCGGGGCGCGGTCTGTTCGTGGGTGAGCGGCGTGGAAATTTCGTCGGGAATATGTTGAATCAGTGTTCCCCCCAAGGCCACCGCCAGCAGTTGTTCGCCGCCGCAAATGCCGAGAATCGGAAGATCTCGCTCCAGGGCGTTCTTGACGATGGCCAGTTCGAATTCGGTTCGTCGGGTCTTCAAGGTCACGGAGTCATGACGGTCCGTCGCCCCGAACAGGGCCGGATCGATGTCGAATGCGCCTCCGGTTACGATCAGTCCGTCGAGGTGATCGACATAAGCCGCGGCCAATGCCGCGTGGTGAGGGAGCAGCACAGGCAGGCCACCGGCCGTGACGACCGCGTCGCAATAGTTCTGGCGCACCGCATACCAGGGAAACGCCGAGAAGCCGCCAGGCTCTTCGCTGTCCAACGTGATGCCGATAATGGGAAGTGTCATGGTCCCACTCTAGCGTCCATTTCTTGCACTGTCATCTATGGCACAGAGGAAAAAGTGCAGGCTGAACGGAGGAGACGTTTCCCGATTCGACCGCCGATACAAATTTAGTGCAAATTGTTTACAAAAAGTTGCATATTGGAACGCGGTCGAACGTACCTTTTTTCGAGGGGCGCCCATGCTCACGGTTCGCTTGTTGACAACGATCCCCGCCCTTGCCCTGTCACTCGCTTTGTCCTTCCCCGTCATGGCCGATCAGCGGCATTGTCCGATGTCCACGGGGCGAAACAGCCATGTCATTTGCGGCAATGGCTGCGATCAGGATGCCGACAAAGCCCGCCTGGAAATTCTGGCCAGGAGCATCGTGACGACCAAATCGTCGGTTTGTCTGCTGGCCCTGGTCGATCCCCAGGATCCTGGTTATTCGAAGAAACTGGCGATTAAACGGGTCCTCTGGGTCCGCGATACCCTGGTGGAGCAAGGTGTTCTCTCCGATAGAATCGCTGTTGAACTTCGGCCTTCGCTGCCCGGAGCCGACAAAGTGGAGCTGCGTCATATCGATATCATCTTTGGCCGATGACGGTTTCTGAAGATCGGCCTGATCTGATGACTCCGACGGCGTGTTAAAGAGGCGACTGCGCGTTGCGGGACATGGTAGATTTTTGACGATGAACCCTTATATGGCTATCGCCCTCGCAGAAGCCGAGGCGGCCGGTGATCGCGGCGAAGTTCCCGTCGGCGCCGTGGTGGTGAAGGCCGGTACGGTGTTGGCGCGTGCCGGCAATCGAGTTGAGGAATGGAGCGACCCGACGGCGCATGCCGAGATTGTCGCTTTGCGCGCCGCCGCCGAAGCGCAAGGGGAGCCACGCCTGGAGGGGTGCGATCTTTGGGTGACATTGGAGCCTTGTCCGATGTGCGCCGCCGCCATCTCTTTCGCTCGGATTCGCAGGCTGTATTTCGGCGCCTATGATCCCAAAGGGGGGGGCGTTGACCATGGGGCTCGGGTGTTCGACCATGCCACCTGTCACCATCGGCCCGAGGTGGTGGGGGGGCTGGAAGAACAGCGGACGGCGGATCTGCTTAGGGCGTTTTTTCGGGAACGGCGATAGACGGTGTCGCCGCTCCGGCAAGTGGCACGCTGATTTGGCGATCGATTTGCTGGCTCCGGGCGCCGGGGAACAGCAGGCTCGCACCGACCACATAAGCGATCGCCAGGACCATCGCCATTGTCCGCATGATGCCTCTCCACGTTCAGGTGATGGCGCTCATCCTTGTAATGTGACAGTAGCAGCAATCGATCTTGGCGCGGGCAGCTATCCGGTATAATGGCCGAATGGGTTAGTGGCGCGTTTCATCTTAAATGAAATGTGCCAATGAAGCCCGAGCGGCGCTTGAGCCTGCCAAAGCCGGAGGCGACGGCATCGTATAAATCATAGTGGTCCATGCCATTTTAGATGACATGGACCACTATGTGCGGAGCTTCGCGAGTGCGGCGATGTGACGGTCATCCGTTCCGCAGCAGCCACCGATGATGTGAGTGCCAAAGCGGGTCCGGACAGTGCGCATCGCGGCGGCAAAAGCATCGGGAGTGTCCGTGTCGAGATGGAGGGACCCGTCCAATTCCTCGGGACTCTTCTGGGAACTGTTGCCCTGGAGCCCAATCAATCGGTTTCCTATTCCCGGACGTGCCGCTTCCGCAGCGCAAAGGGCGCTGAGAAAATTCAGCGGGTGAACGCAATTCGCGAGATAAGCCGAGGGCGCCGGAGAGAGAGCATCGTCAATCCGCGTGATCGCGTCCGCGACAGGCATACCGTCAAGCAAGGTTCCATCGGGGCGAAGAACAAAGCTGAGAAGATAGGGCCGTTCCATCTTCGACATCGCTTGCGCCAAGCCGAGCGCTTCGCTGAAGGCGGGGAGGGTCGCGGCCAGGAGAACGTCAACTCCGGCTTGTGCCAAGGCGGAAACCTGCTCTGCGTGGAACCGCTCCGCGCTTTTGCTGTCCATGGCTTCCCGAGGGGCATAGGCGTCCCCTTTGCAGCCGATCAGACCGCCGATAAATATTCGTTGGCCATAAGCGCCATAGCCGGAGCGGATGGTTGTGAGGCATTCAACGGCATCGGCGGCGACCTGGCTGACTGCGGGCAGCTTTGCGCGCGCCAACCGTTCGGGGTTTGCCCGCCAGGTTGGTGTGCAAACCAGGATTCCCAAATCATGGGCCTGGGCAATATCGATGTAGCCGCGCCAAAGTTTGGCGAGCGCCGCGATTCCGGCGGGACTGTAAAGGAGTGAGGCATTCGCCACATCCGGGTCGAGCGAGACCTCCGAATTCGGATCGCGGCGGAGCCGTTCAATCAGCGCACCTTCGGTCAGCAGAAACGCGCGTTGTGCGAGCGCCTGGGAGAACGGATTCTGCGTCTTTTCGATGGGCATCGCGCTATTTTCGTTTCCGCAAGTCAGCGCGCGAGGGCTCGCCAGCCGATGTCGCGGCGGCAAAAACCTTCCGGCCATCGGATCAGATCAATGGCCTGGTAGGCGCGGGCTTGCGCTTCGGCGACAGTTGCGCCGCTGGCGGTGATGCCGAGGACACGACCACCGGTGGCGATGATCCGGCCTTGCGCATCGCGTCCGGTGCCGGCATGCAGAACCCGGACGCCTTCGATTCTCGCTGCATCCTCCAGGCCGTCGATAACGGTCCCTTTGCGATAGCTGGCGGGATAGCCCTCAGCCGCCATCACCACGACCAAGGCGGGGTCGGGCGACCAGGAAACCGTCTTTTCGGCCAGCCGTCCGTCGCAGGCGGCCAGCATCAGTTCAACGATGTCGGAGGTCAGACGGGCCATCAAGACCTGACATTCCGGATCGCCGAAGCGAACGTTATATTCCAGCAGTTTGGGTTCGCCCTTGTCGATCATCAGGCCGGCGAACAAGATGCCGCGATAGGGTT
>DATNIV010000182.1:0-4230 GCA_035604255.1 Telmatospirillum sp.
CCGCTCGACCACGCCGGCGAAATCGACACCGGGAATATGGGGATAGTTGCGGACCAGCCGCCCAATCCCTTTCAGGATCATTCCATCCTTGTAATTCAAGGTCGACGCCCGCACGCGAACCGTTACGTCCCCGACCGCCAACCGCTCGTCGGACAGGCGCTGGATGCCGGCCATCACTTTGCCGTCCCGCTCTTCCAGAACCAATGCGGAAAATTCGTCATTGCTCATGTGAGATTCTCCTCTTTGGGCAACACTATCGAACCCCGCGCGGACGGGCAATCACCCGAACGGCAACACAATTTCCGAACAAGGCATCAGGTTCTTCGCTACACTCTTTCAATGCCATCGGTGGAGACCGGCCCCTATTTCTCTTACCCATATCGTTGGCACGGAGGAAAAAATGGGGGCTAGCGTGAGCAACGGCGGCATATTCATCAACGGTCGCACCGGAGCGAAAGTCGATGCCGATTTGCGAGCCATCGGCGGCGGCCTGGAAATCCGCGATCCGCGCGACAATCTGATGCTGGCCTTGTGGGCCTATGCCGATATGGCCCCGATCCGGCCGCTCAAAGCCGGGCGACCGGTAAAAAAGTTGAAACTTGTCTGCCAAAAAGACCCGGACTCGCGTTTGGAGGTCAGCGATCCCGCTTTGATCGCCCTCCTGCAAAAGGCCAATCGCGCGTTAAGACCGCCACGAAAACCCTTACCGCCCTGGGCTTGGAGAGGCGCTGCCGGGCTCGCCGCCGTGATCCTCATATGGTTCTTCCTGGAAAGCTTGACTCTTGTCGCGGGGCCTTTGGCGAGCAGCCTGCCTGTTTCCTGGGAAACAAGCGTCGGCCAGAGACTGGCCGACCATCTGATCCAACGTCTGGGTGGCGCCTGCGGCGCATCGGGCGGGCAAGCCGCGCTCGATTCCCTGGCGCACCGCTTTGATCATGACGCGGCCAGACCGTCACCGACCCGACTGCGCGTCATCAAGACCGCCGAGATCAACGCCTATGCGTTCCCAGACGGCATCGTCGTCATCACGGCCGGACTGATCCATGACGTCGAGACAACCGATCAACTGGCCGCGATCGTCGCCCATCAGTTGGCCCATCTCGACCTGCATCATGTCGCCCAACACATCATCGAACACGCCGGTTTGGGCATGGCGTTCCTGATCGCCAGCACCGCGACCCTTCCCTTCACCAACGCCGCGCTGACGGACCTTCAGCACCTGTCCTACAACCGCCGAGAGGAGGACGAAGCCAATGCCCTCACCCAGAGCTTGCTGACAAAAGCGGACATTCCAGCACAGTCCATGGGCAGTTATTTCCGCCTGCAAGAGCTGCACGAAAAGAAACGCGGCGTTCCGACGGACTTCCAAGCAGCGCACCCAACCTCGGGAAAACGCCAAGAAACTCAGGGCGTTCAGCCATTTTCACGGCCGGCGCTGAACGATGCGGAATGGCTTTCGGTTCGTCATATCTGCGATTAGGCGCGACTTTTGCATGAACCGATTCGCGCGAATAACGCGGGAGGGAGCCATGATCAATCGCATAAAGCTGCAAAAGGAATACAGGCTGACCGCCGCCGAAATCCTTTACACGCCCCCCGACCAGCCGCATGTCCTGGAATGCTTCTTTTGGCAAGACTACGACAGTGCGCCGGATTATCCGGAGTTGCGCCGTTTCCTGACATTCTGGGCGACGCACATTGACATCCAACTGCATTCGGTGCGCGTCTCCGACCTCGATTCGGTGCGCCCCGAAGGATTGGTCTATGCCGCCTATTCGACGGCAATTCACTAGGATCAGGCCGCGACGACGTCGCATCTTGATTTTACCATGCCGCCTCCGTGCCGCGTCCGGAGGGCTCAAGCGTCACTTGGGCTGAACCCTCAGCCCGCCACGATGATTTTGATCTCCACGGCGAACCATGACATATTGAAAAAGGGCAGCGAACGATATGCGCGCTCTAATTGCGGGCGACGGGGGACGTCGACGCCTTCGGATGGGCCCGTGGGGGGAAAATGAACGTTCTGGTCAATCTGCCGATCCGGCATAAGCTGCTGATCGCCTTGATTCCTTTGGCGCTCCTGGTCGTTCTGGCAACACTCTATGCGTCTTACCAGATGGAGCGGATCGACGGCCGCTATAGCGAATTGATCGAGCACGATGGGAAGGCGATGACCGCCCTGTCTCGCGCCAACCAACGGAACTACCGTTTCGGCATGTTGCTCTATCAGCTTGCCAGTGAAACCAGCGCCTCTTTGAATCAACGCAACGACGCCGAACTGGATGCGATCTACCGCGAGCTCAAGGCTTTCACGGCAGGGGCGGCCCACTCCTTGCCGAGCCACGCCAAACAAATTTCCGACGTCGAAGCGCTGTTCGACGATGTCGTTCTCGACAGTCGAATCGCGCGGGTCAAGGCGTTGACCGGAAACAAGGACGAAGCGACGGAGCTGATCCGAGCCGGCCTAGCCCCTCGACTGGAAAATTCGCGCCGCGCGATGTCTGCGGTCGTCAACCAGATCAGCACCGAAATGGATGCCGCCTCGGATCAGGCGACGCTTGAGACCCATCACACCATCGTCATGACGTGGCTGGTTATCGGCCTCGGCCTGTTGGGTTCGGTCGTCGCCGCATTGGGCATGGTCAAACGCGAAGTCGCCGACGTGCTGTCCAGCCTGCAAGGCAGTATCCAAGACGTGGCCGAAGGCCGGCTTTTTCAGCCGATCGCGCATCTCGATCGTCGCAACGAAATCGGTGAGATGGCCCGCGCCTTGAAGGTGCTGCAGGGCGTCTCACGAGAACAAGACATTCAGAACTGGGTCAAAGGTGAAGTGGCGGCAACGGTTGCGGTTTTACAGTCTACAGAGGACTTTGTCACCTTCACGACGGCGCTGATGGGGCGGTTGTCAGGGGCGATTCCGCTGCTCTACGGCGCTTTCTATGTCGGCGATGCCCTTCGCCAGCGATTCGCCCGAGTTGGCGGCTACGCCATCGATTCGCCGGGAATCGAAAGCGGCTTCGATCGAGGCGAAGGACTGATTGGTCAGGCCGCCGTCGATCTGCGTCCGCTGACGATTTGCGCGGATCCGGGAGATCATCTGCATATTTCCGCCGGCACCGGCACCCTGCGGCCGCGCACCCTGATCATCCTTCCCGTGGTCGACCAGGGCGTTGCCACAGCCGTCCTGGAACTCGCTCCGTCCGAACCGCTGACCGAACGCGGCCAGGCCCTGCTCGATGCGCTGTTGCCGACGGTGGCGCTGAACGTCGAAATTCTGGCCGGCGCCCTCCGTACACGCAAGCTGTTAGAGGAAACGCAGGTTCAGGCCGCCACTTTGGCGGCGTCCGAACGCCAGATCGCCGCGCGCAAGGAAGAATTAGAAGTCATCAACGAGCAAATGGCCGAACAGAGCCGCCAGGTCGAGGCGCAGGCAGCTCTGCTGGCCGAAGCGGAGGAACGGTCCCGCCTGATTCTCGGGTCGATCGACGAGGGTATCTGCGGCCTGAGCAATGACGGAAAAATGACCTTCGTCAATCCAGCCGGCGCGCGGATGCTGGGATTCGAGCCAGAAGAGATGGTCGGCCAGTTGATGCACGGCCTCGTGCATTACGCGCGACCCGACGGTTCGGCTTTCCCCAGGGATGAGTGCCCGATGTATCGCACCGCCCGTGACGGCGAGAGCCGGTTGGTGGCCGACGAGGTTCTATGGCGCAAGGACGGCACCTGTTTCCCCGCGGAATATTCGACCACTCCGGTGGTCAAGAACGGCCAAGCCATGGGAACCGTGGTGTCTTTCCGCGACATCACCGCGCGTAAGCAAGCCGAAGACGCCCTGATCGGCGCCAAGGAAACGGCGGAAGAGGCGACCCGCGCCAAAGCCGATTTCCTCGCCAATATGAGCCACGAGATCCGCACGCCGATGAACGCCATCATCGGCATGAGCCATCTGGCGCTGAAGACCGAGCTCAATCCGCGCCAGCGGGATTACGTCAAAAAAATCCAGCAGTCGGGGCAGCATCTCCTGGGGATCATCAACGATATTCTCGACTTCTCCAAAATCGAGGCGGGAAAGCTGTCGGTCGAAAACACGGCGGTGCATCTCGACACCGTGCTGGACAATGTCGCCAACCTGATCTCGGAAAAGACCGCTGCCAAGGGGCTGGAGCTGATTTTCGATATCGGCCCGGACGTACCCAACGACATGCTCGGAGACCCGTTGCGCCTTGGGCA
>DATNIV010000183.1:0-3330 GCA_035604255.1 Telmatospirillum sp.
ATACGTCGGGGTGTCTGGTTCTGGCGCGTCACGACAAGGCGTTGTCCCGGTTGGGGCGTCTGTTCGGTGCTGGCAAGGTGCAAAAGACTTATTGGGCGGTCGTTTTCGGCAGTCCATCGGCGGAGAGCGGACGGATCGAGCTGCCGCTACGGAAAATTTCCAACAAGCAGGGGTGGCGGATGGTTGGCGATCCGGATGGGTTGGCCGCCGTCACCTTATGGCGCGTTTGCGGTTCGGCGGACGGGGTGACGTGGCTGGAGTTGAAGCCGCAATCCGGACGGACCCATCAGATCCGTGTCCATTGCGCGTCCGGCTTGGGGTGTCCAATCATTGGGGATCCCGTCTATGCCGGCGATACCGACCGGCCGCTGCATCTGCATGCCCGGGAACTGGTCATCCCCTACTGGGCCGAACGGCCGGCCGTACAGGTTCTGGCCTTGCCGCCGCTTCATATGCAAAAGGCCCTTCAGGCTTGCGGCTGGAGGACTCCCGCCGCGCTCTGATGCAATGGTCCATAGGTGTCTCGGCACGAATCGTCTTGCTGGCGGCTGGGGCTGATCAAGGCGGAGGGGATAGGGGCGATCCCCAGTCTCGAATGTCCGAGAATCGGCGAGAAATGCTGCATCACGGCGCGGTAGATGTTGCGCTTGAAGGAGATCACATTGGCGACGACCTCGTCCGGCGACATCCAGCACCTTGAGGAAAATTCGGCATGCCGTGTCGCGATGGTGATGTCTCGATCGTCACCGGTAAAGCGCAGCAGGAACCATTTGTGCCTTTGTCCGCGGAATTGCTGCGCCCGTTTGGTTGAGGCGGCTTCCGGATAGTCGTAACAAAGCCAATGCGGGCAAGAACCGATGATGGCCGCCTTGTCCGTTCCGAGCTCTTCCGACAGTTCCCGCAACGCCGCCTGTTCGGGAGGTTCTCCCGGTTGCATCCCGCCTTGCGGCATCTGCCAAGGGGGCAGGCGGCCGTCATTGCGATGGCCGACGCAAACAAACCCTTGGCGATTCATCAGAACGATTCCCACTCCCGATCGATACCCTATCGGCTCGTGCATCGGTTCCTCCGGATGAATGCGACCCGCAGACTTTATCATGGATTGAGAGAGGGGAAAGTAGCCGTTGGGCTTATCGCGCGAGTTTCATGGACCGGTCACATTGGCATGTCGTCGGCAATTCCCAGCTCTGCGGATCATGCATTACTGCCCGTCCACCCAGAGGCTTACAGTATTTTCGTCGCTAGGGTGTTCCCGGCCGAATTCTCTCCCATCCCACCCCACCTAGGTCGGGAATACCCTGGCGAACGTTTCCCGACAGGTCTTTCGCATCCTGTTGCGCGGTGGCTCTTGGGAGCGTGATTCGATGAGATCGCCTCACGCCCTCAAAGTGCCATCGGCCTCCAATCTTACATTGTCGCCAAGGCCGGATTCTCGAAGTGAGTCTGGTATTCCAGTAGCGCCTTGGTTTCGTCGAACTCATTTTCCATTTTGGCGATCACCATGGTGGCGACTCCGTTGCCGACCATATTGGTGAGCGCGCGGCCGGTGGACATGAAGCGGTCGACACCCAGCAACAGGGCCAGTCCCTCAATGGGAAGAACGCCGGTGGCCGACATGGTCGCGGCCAAGGTGATGAATCCACCGCCGGTGACGGCCGCGGCACCCTTCGATGTCACCATCAGCAAGGCCAGAATCGACAGTTGCTGCCAGATCGACAGATGCACGTTATAGGCTTGGGCGATAAAGATGGCGGCCATCGACAAATAGATCGAGGTGCCGTCGAGATTGAAGGAGTAGCCCGTCGGAATGACCAGGCCGACCACGGGCTTGGCGCAGCCGAGGCGCTGCAGTTTGTCCATCATGCGCGGCAGCACGGTCTCCGACGAGGAGGTGCCGAGGATGATCATCAACTCATCCCTGAAATAGGCCAGGAAGCGGAAGATGGAAAAGCCGTAGAAACGGGCGATACCGCCCAGAATGACGAAAATGAACAGCACCATGGTGAGCAGCACGCCCAACAGCAGTTCGCCCAGCGATGTCAGGGAACCGATGCCGAATTTTCCGATGGTGAAGGCGATCGCTCCGAAGGCGCCGATCGGGGCGTAATACATGACGATGCCGATGACTTTGAAGAAGGTATAGGAAATCCGCTCAAGAATATCTTCAACAGGTTTTCCGCGTTCGCCCATCATCGATAGGGCGGCGCCGAACAGCACCGAGAAAAACAGGATCTGCAACAAATCGCCTGAGCCGAAGGCGCCGATCACATTGTCGGGAACGATGTGCATCAGCACCTCGACGGCGCTCTGGGATTTGGCCGCACCGGCGTATTTGGTGACTTCAGCGTTGTTGAGAGCGCCGGCGACCACATTCATGCCGCGGCCGGGCCCCATGAGGTTGACGAGGACCAAGCCGATTCCAAGGGCGAAGGTGGTCACCACTTCGAAATAGATCAAAGCCTTGATTCCGACTCGGCCGACTTTCTTCATATCGCCGACGCTGGAAATGCCGGTGACAACGGTGAGGAAGATGATTGGCCCAACGACCATTTTGACCAATTTGATGAAGATGTCGCCCAACGGCTTCATCTCACTTCCAACATCCGGCCAGTAATGACCGACGATGATCCCGGCGATAATGGCCACCAAAACTTGGAAAGTCAGATCGGCGCAAAGTTTTTTTGATTTTCTTTTTGCTGAGGCGATTGCGTCGGAAATTGGCATCTTGTTGTCCTCACAGCTATATCGCAGGCGGGCCTGCTCATTTGGTCTTGGTGTAAGAAGAGCAACAAATGTGCCAAATGGTTGCGTGGCGGAAAACCGCACATAATGATTTCAAGTGTCTGGTTTTTCGCTCATAGTGTGTGAGTTGTCTGTGTGGATTTCCACACACCGAAATGTCGTTGTGTGGGCGGTGTCTTTGGCCGCCCGTCCTTTGGAATGAGACCGAATTGCCACCGGAGAGCCTGAAGTCTTTCGTTCCGGAAGGTCGCGAGGGTGGGGTGCTGGCTCGGATTTCCTGGCCGGTTCTGGTGGCGTTGGTTTGTTTCGTCGCGCTGGCGGCGCCGTGGCTCACCTGGCGCGCCGTCGACTGGGGACAGCGTCAGGCCTATGAGCAGCTTGCCGCGGCCGGTCGCGATCGCTTGACGCTTTACGGTTCGGCCTTGCGGGGCGAACTTGAGAAATCCCGAAATATTCCGCTGGTGCTGGCCAACGATCCTTTGCTGATCGCGTTTCTCTCCGCGTCCGATGGCGCCGGCGCCGGCGCGCTTGATCGTCGCTTGCAAGCGATGAACGAAGCCCTTGGTTCTTCGGCCATTTATGTGCTCG
>DATNIV010000184.1:0-5866 GCA_035604255.1 Telmatospirillum sp.
TTGACCGGCATATCGCCGCTTTTATTGGCGCGCGCGCCAATTTCGACGTCGAGCGGCAGATGTCCGACCTGACACTTCCCGATCCAGAACGTGCCGCCATGGCAATGCTCAATCTGTTGGCCGTCATTCAGTGGCGGTTGGGTCAGGGGGGGCTGCAAGGGTTGGCGACCTGGGTTGGCGGCCTCATGCAACCGTCCGTGAACAGTTTTCACAATCGTGAGCGGCGCAAGCTCATCGAAAAGGAAATTCCACGCATCGCGCGCGACGGAAATCTTGTGGAATTGGCTCGCTTGCTCGACTCTCCCGAAGAGCGTACCAAGGATGCGCATGAGTTTACGGAGGCCCGTACCGAATGGTTGGCGGCGCAACGGGAAATCGCGAACATTGAGGAGGGGCGCAGCAACAATGAGAAAGCCCTTCGTTTCGCGCAGCAATTGGCGGCGCTTGTGTCGGTGACGATTTCTCTGATTACTGTGGTGCTTCTCTTGTTGGCGCGGTTGTTGTGATGGCCAAAAAGCCTGAAAAAAAGAAGACTCCGGCGCCTGGGCGAAAGGGCGGATCGAATCGTCTGGTCATCTTTCTGGCGCTGATGGCGCTGGTGCCCTTTTCGTTGCCGACGATTCTGGTGATGTTCGTTGGCTTGTTGCCGACGATCGCCGCGGCGGTCGTCGAACGTGGAACCAATCGCTATGCCTGGATTTGCGTCGGCGGCCTGAATTTCGCCGGTCTTGCCCCGTGGTTGTTTTCTTTGTGGTTTGGCCATCACACTTTGGAGTTCGCCCTTGGGCAAGTGACCAATGTCACCATGCTGTTCGTCGCCTATGGGGCCGCCGGCGTTGGGTCCGCCCTTTATTTGGCGTTGCCGCCGGTGGTCGCCGCCATCATGTCCGCGACGTCGGTGCAACGAGCGACCGGATTGCGATCGACGCAACGTAAGCTGATCGACAGTTGGGGCGAGAGCGTGTCGAAATCCGACGAGTTTCATTGACGCGGCCATGGGAGGGGCATCGCACCATGGTGCCGGGATTTCGTCAATAAAAGGACCCGTGACGTTCGGTGACGTCACGGGCCCTTTTGTTTCAGTCGTTCGCTCGATCAGGCGTGAGCGTGTTGATCGACGATGGCGTTTTTCATCGACTTTTGCAGTTTCTCGAAAGCGCGGACTTCGATCTGCCGCACGCGTTCGCGGGAAATTCCATATTGTTGGCTCAGATCTTCGAGCGTCACGGGGTTTTCGAGCAGACGGCGCTGGGTCAGAATGTGGCGTTCACGATCATTGAGGCTCGTCAGGGCATGGGCCAGCATATGACGCCGATTTCCCATTTCTTCGCGCTCGGCCAGTTCGGTTTCCTGATCATCGCGTTCGTCGACCAGCCAATCCTGCCACTCGCCTTCGCCATCGACGCGAACCGAGGCGTTGAGGGAATGGTCCGGACTGGCCATCCGGCGGTTCATGCTGACCACATCGGCTTCCGGAACGCCCAAGTCATCCGAGATTTTTCGAACATGTTCGGGCGACAGGTCTCCGTCGTCGATGGCCTGCATCTGTCCCTTCATTTTGCGCAGATTGAAGAATAATTTCTTCTGCGCGGCGGTCGTTCCCATCTTCACCAGGGACCAGGAGTGCAGAATATATTCCTGGATGGCGGCCCGGATCCACCACATGGCGTAGGTGGCGAGGCGAAATCCGCGATCGGGATCGAAACGCCGCACGGCTTGCATCATGCCGACGTTGCCCTCGCTGATCAGTTCGCCCAAGGGCAAACCATAACCGCGGTAGCCCATGGCGATCTTGGCGACCAGCCGTAAATGGCTGGTCACGAGGCGGTGTGCCGCATCTTGCTCTTCGGCATCCCGGTAACGTTTGGCCAACATGTATTCTTCTTGCGGCCCCAGCATCGGAAATTTGCGAATTTCCTGGAGATAGCGGGACAAATTGCCTTCGGGAGCAATATTCAAACCAATCGCCGACACCGCCATTTTGCCTCTCCCTCGTCTCGCCGCCCTGGTCGGTCTTTTTCAACAAATCCGGCCCGGCGTCCACTGGGTTGGAGCAACCCACCAACGAAGTCAACAATATCGCACTCATCATGTCGAGTATAGCATTTTTTAAAGAACCTCTAACGATGATATTAACTCATTGAAATCATTTGGTATATTGCTTTCGAAACGGAGGTCTTCGCCCGTGACGGGGTGCAAAAACCCCAGTAAATATGCGTGTAATGCCTGACGTGGAAAATTGGTCAATCGCGTGCGGATGTCGGGGGCGAGGCCCTTGCCGTGGCTGGTTCCGCGTCCGTAGAGGGGGTCGCCGATCAAGGGGTGGCCGATGGACGTCATATGCACCCGGATCTGATGGGTGCGTCCGGTGGCCAGGCGGCATTCGATCAAGGCCGCCGTTTGACCGAACGCTTGCAAGACGCGATAGCGGGTCAAAGCGACCTTGCCGCCATAGGGGACCACCGCCATTTTTTTTCGGTTGCTGGAACTGCGTCCGATATTTCCCGAAATCTCTCCCTGGCGAGGCGTCGGCACGCCCCAGCAGACGGCGCGATAGGCGCGGGTGAGGCTGTGAGCGGCGAACTGTTCGGCCAGACCCTGATGCGCCACGTCGGTTTTGGCGGCCACCAACAGGCCGCTGGTGTCCTTGTCCAGGCGATGCACGATGCCCGGCCGTTTGACGCCGCCGATGCCCGAGAGCGACAAGGCGCAATGGTGCAGCAGCGCGTTGACCAGGGTGGCCGAATGGTTCCCGGGGGCGGGATGTACGACCATGCCGGCCGGTTTGTCGATCACGATCAGATAGTCATCCTCATAGACGACCTCTAGCGCGATGGCCTCGGCTTCCGGTTCGGCCGGAGAGGCGTCGGGAATGCCGATGACGCAGGTTTCGAAGCCTTTCAATTTGCGACTGGCGTCAGTGACGACGATGCCGTCAAGGCGGACCTGACCGTCCTCGATCAAAATCTTGAGGCGTGAGCGCGAGATGTCGGGCAGGCTTTCGGCTAGCCATTTGTCCAAACGCATGCCGGCTTGTGGCGTCTGCGCCGAAAGGGTATTTAGGGTTCCATATCCAGTCGTCGGGCTGGTGTCGCTCATGGCGTCTCCTTTTACTCTAACGGCACAAGCTGACCGAAAGCATGAAGTCGCTCAAGGCATTAGTGATCGGCATGGGGCTGCTGATCGTCATCGGCTTGGCCCTGTTGGGCTATGGCCTTTATCGCAATATGGGACATGCGCCGTCGGCCAAAGCCGTTGCCAAGGGGACGGGTGACGTCGGGCAGGCTTATTTCTCCGTCGATCTTCCGGTCGCGGCGGGCAATCGCTTGGAGCAGATGGCGGTTGCCGGCGACAAGGTGATCTTGCGCTTCAGTGGGTCCGACGGCGAGAGGATCTTGGTGCTTGATCCCGTGACCGGACATCTGACGGGCGCCATCTCGCTGATTCCGCAGAAGCCCTGAGGGGGCGATGATCAAGGCGCCGCCGGTGTTGTCGATTTCCCCGCAGGCCCTGGCGATCTTGAAAGAGTGCGCCGCTGCGGCCTATCCGGAAGAATGCTGCGGCCTTCTGGTTGGGTATTCCGATCATGACGGTTGGGCGGCGAGTGTCCCAGGCAAGCGCGTGACGCGCGTTTTGCCGACACGCAACCGTGCCCCGACGCCCCGATGCGCTTTCGAAGTGGATCCGGCCGCGCACATTGCCCTGTTGCGGACGCTCAGGGAGCAGGCGCGGGAAGGTGGCGGGCGGGGAGAGTGCGTATTGGGGCATTACCATTCCCATCCCGACCATCCGCCCGTTCCCTCGGCGCAGGACCGGGCGCAAGCATGCGATGAGACGGCGGTGTGGGTGATCGTTGCGGCAAGCCATGATGGTGCCACAGAGATAAGGGCGTGGCAGGCGTTCCGTGACGCCGGAGGGGAGATCGACTTCCGGCCGATGGAAATGGTTTCGCAAGTCTGATGCGGAGATGTATCGTGGGACCTTGCGGCCGGTCGCTTCCAAAAAGAAAAGGGGCCCTGGGAAAACCCAGGGCCCAAGTTTAGGGAGGAAACGTCCAAGAAAGACAGAAAATAAACTGTCAGAGACAGTTCGTTCTCTGTGGCCTTAAGAATGTGTTTTTTTACTACATAAGGCAAGCGGCGATCTGCGCAGGGCAGCTATGCAAGATGCGGAGGGGCCGATTGGCGATGTGCCGCGCTTGCGGAGAATTAAATTTCATCGCGGCGGTTTGCCAAAAAACGCTTGCTTGTCAAGCCTTCCTTCGCTACATAAGCGCCTCTCCCGCCTCTCAACGTCCCCATCGTCTAGAGGCCTAGGACACCGCCCTCTCACGGCGGTAACAGGGGTTCGAATCCCCTTGGGGACGCCAACTTCTGGTGGTTAGCCGCTAGAGCGTTGAAAAATCAGCAAGATTTAGCAAGCCAAAAAGCCCGTGTGATACACGCTTGTGATACACGGGAGACGCCATTTTGGCCTCGCCATATTTGCTCAAAAGACGGGCCACCTGGTACATCCGAGTTCGGATTCCCTCCGATCTGACGCCGATTTTCGGCTCGCACTTGACCCGCACTCTCGGCACGCGCGACCATGCCACCGCCCGGCGAAGGGCGTTGGTCGCCGTCGCACGGTTACAAAACTTCTGGCCAGAGGTGAGGACCATGGTTGCCGAGACGTGGATGGGGCGGGAAATCGACAATATTACCGAGAGCTGGCTGACGCTCACGGCTCCTTACAAGAAGCAGATGATCATGGAGTTCAATCAGCTCTCGCCCGAAGGCCAGCGAGAACTCATGAATCGCATTACCGACATCATTTTCCAAGCCCAGGACGAACTATTGGAATGGAAAGAGGTCATCGTCGCCGACAAGCTGGCGCTGCTCAAGCACAAACTGACGCAAAAAGAGAAGGAAGAGGCGCGTCTCCTCGGAGTCGTCGAAGGGATGAAGGCCGTGATGGCAAGTGGATCGCCGACTGCCTCAGCGCCGCCAATTCCCGTCAAAGACCCTTACGAGGGGCTGGACAAGGAACACGCGGTGATGCCGTGCAGCGTTCACCTTCCCGCCTATCTTGCGACCATCGGCAGCCGTTCGAAGTCGACGGTCTCCGCCTACGAGTTGACCTTCAAGCGGCTGGAGGCGCTGCTTGGAGCCAAGGCGGTTGCCGATGTCACGACGCTCGATGTCGAAATGTTTTACCAGTCGTTGGTGGAGACTCCCACGGACAAGGGGGAGGGCTATCTCAAATACGACACCATAAACCGCTCCATCTCCAACATCCGCGCCTACTATAGATGGGCGGTATCGAAGCACTATGCCGAAGACAACCCGGCCCGGAAGGTCGTGGTCTGGCCAGATGCCGAGGATGAGAATGACGACGATCCCGTTCGGCGGCCCTTCACACCGGAGGAACTCACGAAGCTTTTCGATGCGCCCCTTTTCGTCGGTTGCAAGAACGTGACGCGGGTATATGAGCCGGGACGCGTGCTGGTGAGGAACCACAAGTTCTTCTTTCCCCTCGTCGGCTACCTGAGCGGAATGCGGCTGTCGGAAATCCGGCAACTGGAGTTCGAGGACATCATCGAAGTCAACGGTCGCCCTCACTTCAGCATCAATCGGCAATCGAATCATGGTCACCAGAAGACCACCAAGACAAAATCATCGCGTCGGGTGGTGCCCGTGCATCCATTGCTGTTTAAGCTTGGCTTCATGGATTGGGTGGAGCGAAGAAAGACGGAATCTTCGGACGGTCGTATCTTTGTCGACTTCCGCTATAGCAACTGGTGGAACCAATGCTTCCTGCCCAATGTCGGCATCAAGACCGAGCAGACCTGTTTCCATAGTTGGCGTCACGGATTCCGCGACATGCT
>DATNIV010000185.1:0-2947 GCA_035604255.1 Telmatospirillum sp.
TCTGGCCGCCTTCCTGTTCCACGCCGAAACCGTTGGCCTGCCGATGACGGACGATGAACATTATCCGTTTTTGCTGGAAATCGCCGCCGAAACTATCAACACAGTCCTCGGGCACAGCACCGTTGACCTGGCGGAAGAAAGCAACAACGTGATCCTATCCGCGCCCGTCGTCATTGAAGAGGCGCGTCGGCTTCACCGGCCGAAAGGCGCATCCTTCGCCGCCATTTCTCTTACGACAAGCAGGGGAATCCTTGACATGAATTTTATTGTACCAAAACACCTGTTTGACAATAAACTGAACATTGTTGCGTGCTAGGGGGAAAAACTATGACCCGACTGAAAGTGATGGTCATCGACGATTCGCTCGTGGCTGCGCGAAAACTGGAAACGATCCTCGCCGATATGGGGCATCAGGTGGTCAAGACCGTCGCCAGCGGGGCTGCCGCGCTGGAGGCTTATCGGCAGTGCACCCCGGATCTTGTCACCATGGATATCACCATGCCCGACATGGATGGGATTCAGGCGACACGCGGCATCGTCTCGGCGTTTCCCGACGCCCGCATAATCATGGTGACCTCGCACGGTCAAGAAGGCATGGTGCGGGAAGCATTGAAAGCCGGCGCGAAAGGTTATGTCTTAAAGCCGGTCAAAGTGGAAAAACTGTTGGCTATGATCAAAATGGTATTCGTGCACTAGAGCGGGAAAAGCTCCGCCTTTTCATTGCTGAATCGCAGCTCTGGCTTGTCGCCTTTCGCATTCAAATGATCCAATTTGATCGCGAATGGCGACAAGCCAATGACGGAGGCCACTTCCATCGTCTCGACGCAGGGAGGGAATATGCTTGAGAACTCCGTCTTTGAAATGATGTTCAATCTTATTCCTCTTGGAATTTATGTGATGGACGTCGAAAGCTTCGAAGTCGTCTATGCGAACGAGGCGTTCAAGACCGAAAAAGGCGAGCTGCCCGGCGTGAAATGCTGGGAGACCGTCTATGGAAACAATAAAAAATGTGTTTTCTGTAAAGTTCGAGATCTTCTCGATAGAGAAGGGAACCCGAACGGGAAGATCATAATATATGAAAATTTTGATGAAGTGAATGACCGCTGGTATCAAATGCAAGAGCAGGCGATTAATTGGCCAGATGGGAGAATCGTCAAATATGGCATTGCCGTGGAAATATCCAATGTCAAGGAGATGCAAAATCGTCTCGCCGAGGCAAATGCTGAATTGTCCCTGGCCCATAGCGCATTGGAAAAAGTCGCCATCACCGATCGGCTTACCGGTCTGGTCAACCGGCTGAAACTGGACGAGACCTTTGCCTTTGAAAAGGCGCGGGCGGACAGATATGGCAAACCCCTGGCCGTGATCATCATGGATATCGACAAATTCAAATCCGTCAACGATGCCTTCGGCCATCAAACAGGTGACAGCGTTCTCAAGGAGTTCGCCGGCATCTTGACGCGCATTGCGCGCAGCACCGATATCGTCGGCCGGTGGGGTGGCGAAGAATTCATGATCATCTGCCCGGAAACCGACCTGGATGCGGCGATTTGCCTTGCCGAACGGATGCGGGCGCAAGTTGCCGCGCACGAATTTCGGTCTGTCGGCAGCAGGACCAGTAGTTTCGGTGTCGCCGCCTTTCGCAAAGGCGACAAAGAGGCCGACATCGTAAAGCGGGCGGACGACGCGCTGTATCGGGCCAAGCAAGGCGGGCGCAATCTTGTCGAGCCGGAGGATTCCGGCCAATAGCTGCCGCCAGGATCTGGCGGCAGCATCGGGGGATTATTCGGCGGCGACCAAATTCAATCGCCCGATCTCGACTTGGGCGGCGGCCAAGGCCTTGGCGCGGAACTCCGGTCCCATGGCGACACCTTCGGCGCGGATGACCGTCACGTCGCTGATGCCGAAAAATCCCATAATGGTCCGCAGATAGGCTTCCTGGTGATCGAGCGCTTACAGGGCTTCGTTGGAGGAATAAAATCCGCCTCGCGACGAAGCGATGATCACTTTTTTGCCGCCGGCCAATCCCACCGGACCTTTTTCCGTATAACGGAAGGTGCGTCCGGGCTGGGCGATCCGGTCGATCCACGCTTTCAATTGCGTGGGGATGCTGAAGTTGTACATGGGGGCGCCGATAACCACCACGTCGGCCGCCACAAATTCGTCGACCAACGCATCGGTCAGCGCCAATTCCTGTTTCTGACGCTCATTGAGTCCATCGAGGGCGCGGAATTTCACCACCTTCATCAATTCTCCGGTGAGATGGTCAGGCGGCGCCAGAGCGAGATCCCGATAAGTGAGCGCAAGATCGGGCTCCGACGTCTTCAGGGCGACGGTGATGGCGGCGGTCAGTTGACGGGACACCGAGGCTTCGCCCAGGGGACTCGAATCGATTTGCAAGAGTTTCATGACGTTGGCTCCAATCAGGCAAGGTCGAGAGAAATATTTCGATAGGGTCTTTGTTGCCGGTCGCGCGCCGGAGGATTTAGAGTTCGCGACCGATCAAGGCGTCGAGCGAGAAACGCCCGCCGCCGCGGATTACAAAACTCAAGGCCACGAGGCCCCACATCAGCGGATATTCGAAGCCGCCGCTGGTCCAGAACAGGCCGTTGTTGAGATGAACGGCGAAGATCGCCACAGCCATCATCCCGGCGATCAACGCCGCCACGGCCCGCGTGGCGAGGCCTATCACCAGGGCCAAGCCTCCGAAAAATTCGATCAAGCCGGCGACCAACGCGAACGAAGCCGGCAGGCCCAGTTTCGCGGCGAAAAACTGACCGGTGGCGTCGATGCCATAGCCGCCGAACAGGCCGAACAATTTCTGGGCACCATGCGGCAACAGCAGGGCGCCGGCGGTGACCCGCACCAACGGCTCGCCGAACGGCAACAGGGCGTCATAGAGGGGGGAAAGGGCGGAAATGACCCGCTGAGGGGGGGAAACGGGAAG
>DATNIV010000186.1:0-7313 GCA_035604255.1 Telmatospirillum sp.
GAGGCCGACTCTTTCGGTCAATATTTTTCACAAACCCATACAAACGCGATATTCGAGCGAACATCAGAACTATATAAAAACACAATTACATGTATTATCAATAATAACGCGTAAAATATTAATTTTACTTATTTATATTAATAGCAGAAATTCAAAATAGTGCTAAAATAGTAGCGAATATGATGTGTCAATATATCATTATACTACTCAATGGCGGAGACAAGGGAAAATGGGAATGGACATTCTGATCGGAGTTGGCCTTGCCATAGCGGTGCCGGTGTTGGTATTGCTCGTCAAGTCGGTTCGTGTCCTCAGGGAATATGAACGCGCCGTGATGTTTACGTTGGGACGTTTCGCCGGCGTGCGCGGCCCAGGCATACTTTTTCTGTTCCCTCTGGCCCAACAATTGGTCCGCATCGATTTACGCACCATCGTGCTCGATGTCCCCAGTCAGGACGTCATTTCGCGCGACAACGTGTCGGTCAAAGTCAGCGCTGTCGTCTATTTCCAGGTCATGGACCCCGCCCGGGCGGTCATTCAAGTCGAGGACTTCAACGCGGCGACCAGTCAATTGGCACAGACGACGCTGCGCTCGTGCCTCGGCAAGCACCAATTGGACGAGATGTTGGCCGAACGGGACAAACTCAATTCGGACATCCAGAATATTCTGGCGCATCACACGGAAGCCTGGGGCATCAAGGTGTCACTGGTCGAAATCAAACAGGTGGACATCGACGTCACCATGGTCCGCGCCATTGCCCAGCAGGCCGAGGCCGAACGCGCCCGGCGCGCCAAGGTGATCAATGCCGAAGGCGAACAGCAAGCCGCGGCCAAATTGGTGGAAGCCGCCCGCGAACTGGCGCAGGAACCGGGCGCCATGCAATTGCGCTATCTGTCCACGTTGAGCGATATCGCCGGCGAAAAAACATCGACCATCGTCTTCCCCTTTCCCATCGAGATGGCGAAGACATTGATCCCGGCGATCCACAGTCCCGAAAAATAAAGAATACGGAGGCTTTGCGGTTGGAAAGCCGCATTGCCTCCGCTTCGGGATTTCGGCGGCCATGTTAACCGCCGGACTGCCGATCGGGCAGCACCTCCAGCACCCACATGCCGACCGTCACGATCAAACCGACCAGAGCGAACCCGCCCAGCGCGAGAAAGACCTCGGGCACGCTAGGCGAATAAGTCCCGACTACGCCGTCGAAGAAACTGGACGACACAATCTTTCCCGGGAACAGGTCGATGGGAAAGGACTCGCCGCCGACAATGATCACATACATGAGAGCGATACCGCCGGCGATGACACCGAGAGACGCGATGAACAGGCGCGCTGCGGCGCCAACCGCAGGGAACGGGACCAACAGAACCAGCAGCGGCAAAACACTGCCGATCAGCCCGAAGCCCACCCAGAGCAATGCCGGGAAAATGCCGCCATCAAACAGGATGAACCGCTCGAAGTCGCGCCGTTCGGCCGAATAGACGCTGGTGACATGGTGCATCACCACCATATAAAGCGACACTGCAATGAAACAGGCCAGCAACACCAGCAAGCGGCGTTGCAATTGCGGGGACGCCATCGGTCGCCCCGAACCGCCCCGCAAGAAGGTCAAAATCACCAGGAATATGGCCAGTCCAAAGGAAAAGGACATCGAGATGAACATCGGCGCCATGATGGCCGAATGATAGGCCGTGCGCGATACCATCAGGCCGAAGATCGAGCCGGTGCCGGTGGTCACGATCAAACGCCAGATGAAGGCGCTGAAAGCGACCGGGTGATAGAACGGCTCCAGTTTCGGTTCCATCATGATGTAGAGATAGGTGGTGACGATCGCGAAGAAGCCGTTATAGAGGATGATGTTGAGCGCGAAGATCGAGGTAAAATTGTAATTGGTCATCGCCACGATCAGACGATCAGACCGTCCGAGATCAAGCAGCAGGATACACAATCCCCCCGCCTGCACGGCCATGGCCGACAGCGCCGATAGACGCCCAAGCGGCTTGTAGTCGTCCTTACTGAACACCGATCCCAAAGAGGCGATATTCAGCGCCCCGGTCGAGGCGACGATGAGGAACACCGCGCAGACATGCGGCAACCCCCAAGGCACCTGATTGTTCATTCCGGTCACCCAATGACCGTTATGCTCCATGTAAAGAGCCGCCAGGCCGCCGAGGGCGGCAAACAGTCCGAGGAAGATCAGAAACGCCCAGGACCAGGGGCTACGCCCGGCAAGCACATGAAACCCATGCGCAGCATGCCCATGCGAAGAGGAGGAAGTGCTCATGACTCTAGATCCCCTGATAGCGGATCGCGGGGTCGGTCCGAAGATCGGCCCGGATTTGGGTAGTGGTGACGGCAGCAACGCGCTTGGCAATCTCGCTGTTGGGGTCGTTCAGATCGCCGAACAGCATGGCGGCATGCCCTGTGGTACTGCAGGCCTCGACACAGGCCGGCTTGCGGCCATCGTCAATCCGATGCACACACATCGTGCAGGACTCCACCGTTCCCTTGCCGCGCGGTGCAAAAGACTTCTGGTCCTTGATGTCTTCATGGACAAAGCTGCGCGCCTTATAGGGGCAGGCCATCATGCAATAGCGGCAGCCGATGCACAGATGCCGGTCCACCAGGACAATGCCGTCGGCCCGGACGAAAGACGCCCCCGTCGGACATACGTCGACACAAGGCGGATGTTTGCAATGCTGGCACATCACAGGGAAGGACCGCGTGACGCCGGTAGCCGGATCGCTGACCGTCAGCTTACGGATCCATTGCGGGTCGGTGGCCGGCCGGTCAAAACTGGTCACACCGAACTCCTCGGCGCAGGCCTTGACGCAACCGTCGCACGTCGCGTCACACCGGTTGGCGTCGATCAGAATTCCCCAGCGGGCCTTATCCGATACCGGACCGGTGGTCGCAGCATTGGCATAAAGAACGACGCCAGGCGCCAAGGTCGCCGCGGCAAAGGCCGCCGCCCCGGCCAGGAGATCCCTGCGGGAGGACTCAAAGCTCTCGCTCATCGCATCGAGCTCCTTTCGGCAAAATAGTCTTTGATCGAAGCAAATTTGGTCGAACCCTCGATGGCCGACTGCCCCACGGGCGGCACCGGCTTCGAATTATGGCATTCGAAGCAATCGATGGTCACCGCCGCCTGATTGTGGCAAGCGGTGCAGAAATGCTTGGGGTTTTCAAAATCCACCGGCTGCCCGGCGTCCTTGACCACATGGCAGGTCACGCAGCGTTCGATGGTTTCGTCGGTCGAACGGACGCCGCTATAAACCACAACGCCTCGCTTGTGCATCAGGAAATTGGGGTGATTGCGGATCATCACCGTCTGATCTTGCGAACGATGCGCTCTGATCAGCTTCGCATAATTGGGCATTTCCTTGGTCCAACCTTCGGCCACCACCTGACCGATGCCGATAACCGCCGGCGCCAACAGCAACAGCGCGAGAACCGCGCCGGCTACCCGTTTGAGTTTGCGCGGCTCGACCGGCGCCTGCCGCACGGCTTCGAAGATATCGCCGAAATGCAACATCTTGCCGAAAGGCAGGACAACCATCATCACCGCCACCAGCCATAAATGGGTGAGCAGCAAGCCATCGGTCGGCAAGGGCTTCCAATTGCCGGTCGCCATGCCGATGAAGAAGTCCTTCACCGCCACCACATCGGTGTGAAACAGGCCGCTCAGATAACCGGTCACCGGCACCAACAACAGCAGCAGAATCAACAAATGGTCGATCCAGCCGCTCTGCCGACGCACCTCTTGCAGCAGAATGCGGCGCAAAGCGAATCCAAGCACGCCGATGATCAACGCGAAACCACCGTAAAGACCGAAGGGCTGAACGATCACCACCGCCTGCCAGAGCACGCCGCCGATCCAGGAGGGCGCGAGCGCGTAACGGAGATGACGGAGCAGAACCAGCAACAGGCCGAAGTGGAAACAGGTTCCAAAAATCCAGTTCCAGCGGTCATTGAAGAATACGCTGCGGAACAGCACCACCTCGCTCGCCAGCCGGATCGTCCCGGAGATCGGGCTGGCCGGCGATGGCGCGATTGACGCCTTCAGCCGCGCCGGATGACGCACGGAATTCCAAATCTTGGCGATGAGGCCAGCGAGCAGAATGACCGTCGCGCCGTAAAACATCAGCGCATAGGCCACCGCGACGTACGACAATTGTACGGGGGTTTCGAGATCGTTCAAGGCGTCCCGCCTTTCCTTTTGCAGAATCGAGCCCCGGTCCCCCACGACGCGTGGCGACACCGGACTGAGGCTATCTGCTCCAATTCCGACACAAATGGTAGCACCAGGACGCGGAAATATCTTAAGACCAGTGGCAGATGAGCGCTATCTCCGCTCTACCCATGCGTTATTCGGCGGCATAGAGCCTTTGTTCTTCCCGCCATGCTTGCCATGCAAGAGACAAGGCCGCGAGCAAAATCACGATTGTCAGGGCGACACAACCGGGCCAACCGGCGCGATGCCAGACCACCAATCCCGGCAACACGGCGCCGACGCTGCCGCCTACGTAATAGCAGGACACATAACAACCGATCGCCGTCGCTTTTGCTTGTTGCGCAGCTTGACCGACGAACCCCATGGCGGCCGACATCAAGGTGAAGGAGCCCATCACGAACAGAGCCAGCCCCACGATGATCATCGGCAACCCCGCCTGCAGCGTGGCGAGCAAACCGACGCAGGCGGTCCCCACCGAAAATGTCACCGCCATGCGCCGCCCGAACCGCCGAACCATGAAACCGCTGGCCGGACTGATCACGGCGCCGATCAGATAAACCAGGAAAATCATACCCAATTGAGAGGAGCCCAACGAAAACGGCGGCTGCGCCAGATGAAAGCTCACATAGGTGAACACCGCCACCTGAGAGAACAATACGGCGAAACCGATGGCAAAGGTGGCCACCAGGGCCGGATTGCAAAGATGCCGCAGGAGTGAGGACAGCGCACCTGGCGCCCGCGACGCGACGGCGAGCCCTTGGCGGGCGGGCGGCAGCCACGCCCAAACGATCGCGCCACACATCAGCGTAAGCACCGTCAACACGGCAAAGCCCGCCCGCCAACCGAAATGATCGGCCAACAGAGCGGTGATAAACCGTCCCGAAAATCCGCCCAGGGCCGTTCCAGCGATGTAAAGCCCCATGATGTCGGCCGCTTTGCCCGGCGACCATTCCTCGTTCACATAGGCGACCACCGGCGAAAAAACAGCCGGCAACAGCAACCCTTGCACGAAGCGCCAAATCAAAATTTCCCGAAGTCCCTGCGCGAACACCAGCATGATGGTGGGAATCAACAACAGACCGATCGCCGACACAATGGTCCGCTTCCGCCCGATGCGATCGGCCAACATCCCGACAAAGGGCGCCGCCATGGCGACCGCCAGGGTCGAAACGCCCACCGTCGTCCCGGCGGCGGCCGGCGAGATATGGAAACTTAACGACAATTCCGGCAAGACGGCCTGCGGCGCGTAAAGATCGAGAAAAGCGCAGAAACCAGCGGCGGCGACGGCGAAGCGTGCGCGATCGAAGATCATGATAATACTCCGCTCCACCTTGGAGCCGTCCCAGGGCCAGGAAGAATATATGAGCATGGCGGTCGCCATTCATTCCATCAATATATATGTTGAATGATTTTGATATCAAAATCATATTACAGCGATGGAACTCAAACATCTGCGCGCTTTCGTCCTCTTGGCGGAAGATCTGCATTTCGGCCGCGCCTCCTCGCGTCTGGGCATCGCTCAGCCGCAACTCAGTCTGCAAATTCAGTCTCTCGAAGCAATGCTCGGGGTGTCCCTCTTCGAACGCAGTCGCCGCCATGTGGCGCTGACCGATGCGGGAACCCTCTTTCTTCCGGAAGCGCGCGCCACCCTGGCACAAGCCGAACGGGCGCGGCAAACAGCCTTGCGGGCGGCGCGCGGCGAATTGGGACGGCTCGACGTCGGGTTTACCGGCTCATCGCCTTTCAATCGTGCGATGCCGCGAATCATCAGCGATTTTCGCAAGCGTTGGCCGGATTTGACGATGAGTCTCCGCGAAATGGCCACCAGCGATCAATTGGATTCGCTCATCGCGGGCACGCTCGACATCGCGTTCGTCCGTCCCGGAGAACCCCGGGAACTGCAAGGCGTCACGTTGCAAACGGTGCTCCATGAGCCGCTGTTCGCCGTACTGCCGACAGACCACCCTCTGGCAGGGCGGGACGTGCTCTCGGTTGCCGATCTCGCCGAACAACCGTTCATCATGTATCCCCGGCAGATCGGAACCGGCCTCTACGATAAGGTGATGACCTTATGCGCCACCGCCGGATTCCATCCGAATGTGATTCTCGAAGCCCACCAGATGTCGACCATCGTCGGTTTGACCTCGACGGGCCTCGGCGTCTCCATCGTGCCCGAAGCGATGCGGCGCATTCATGTGGACGGGGCCCGTTTCGTCGCGCTGATCGAGCGCGACGCCACCATGGTCTTGGCCGTGGCCCATCGAACAGGCGATAAAAGACAGGCCGTCCGCCATTTTCTAGACGTGGTGACGGCCTATCGGCCGGATTAGATCAAACCTCGATGACGACGGTTCGCCAGCCGTCGTGGTCGCTGTCGGAGAGCACCGTTCCACCGGTGACGGCGAGGATTCTCTTTTCCTGACGGGGAAGCAAAATCGTCACGCGATCCGCCGTCGGCGGGCACGCGCCTTGCTTGGCCACGCCAATCGTCAGTTCGTCGAGACCACTTGAGATCGTCAACGCCCAAAGGCCATATCGACCGTCCCGGTAGCCTTCGCTCTCTCCATCGTCTTCGAAGCAGTCCGCCTGGAACGCTCCCGCGCCATGATGTGGAAAGACGGCAAATCCGCGCTCATCGGCCGGCCGATTGAAATGGGCCTCGGCCAGATTGAGAGGGATGGCCGAACCGGCGCGCGCCAGAAGCGGTGGGCGATCCCAGGGCGCCGGCAGCGTCACATCCTGGCCGCCGTTGAAATACTCGCCACTCCAGAAGTCATACCAACCGGCGCCGGCCGGCAGATAGACCTGCCGCGCCCGCTGGCCGGGTTCGACGACGGGGGCCACCAGAAGATTGCGGCCGAGAAGCATGTCGTCGTTCTCGTCAAAACAGCGCGCATCGTCGGGAAAGTCATGGAACGTCGGCCGGATCATCGGCTCGAAGCAACTGTGGGATTTCCAAAGAAGATCATAAAGATAGGGGGTCAGCCGACAACGAAATTTAATCAGACTGCCGATCGCGGGTGTAATCTCCGGATACATCCAGGGCTCGTTGACCGTCTTGTCGTCGTTCCACGAATG
>DATNIV010000187.1:0-4362 GCA_035604255.1 Telmatospirillum sp.
CATGATCATGACGATGTCCAGGCAGACAGCATGTCCTATGCGCGTCTGATCGCCTCGCCGGCGATCATGATGGCGTTCGGATATTTTCTGCTGACGGCTTTCGCCGGAACCGGCTTTCAGACATTTTCCACAGCCTCCCTGGTGGAGTTTTATGGCGTGACCTTGCAGACGGCCGCGTCGGCACTGACCGCCTATTTGGTGGGGTCGGCCGTGGGCATTTTGCTGGGTGGCCAGTTGGCGGATCGGACCAGCCACCATGTGCGGGTGGCGATTGGCGGATTGGCGATCTGTTCCCTGCTGATGGCCAGCGTCGCCCTCGGCGTGCTTCCTTTTACCGGGGCGATGGTCGCGGTTTTCTTCGCGGGCCTCGCCCAGGGGTGCACCTCGCCATCGCGCGACATTCTGGTCAAGCGGGCGACGCCGCCGGGGGCGACCGGGAAAGTCTTCGGTTTTGTCTACTCCGGCCTCGATGCCGGTTCGATGTCGGCTCCTCTGTTGTTCGGCGCTTTGTTGGATCGTCACGCCGTCCAGGCGATCTTTCTCTGCATCGCCTTGTTCTACGCGCTTTCGATTTTCTCCGTGGTGACGGTCAGCCGCCATCCGCAGAAGAGTTGATGCGAGCGCCTTGACAGGCGGCTGTATCAGCGAATTTATATAGTTCTCTAAATGTTCGGAATGATGCCATATGGGTAGCGTCGACCATCGTCTTCCTCTTTATCAGCGTCTGCGCGATGAAATTGCCGCGAAGATCGCGACCCATGTTTGGCGGGCCGGTGAGGCGATCCCGACCGAAGCGGAGTTGGCCGCGGCCCACCATGTGGCGATTGGAACGGTCCGCAAGGCCATTCAGACGCTGGTCGACGATGGCCTGGTCGAGCGCTTTCAGGGGCGCGGCACCTTTGTCCGACGACCGAGTTTCGATAGCTCGCTCTTCCGGTTTCTGCGCTTTCAGGGTCCTGACGGCCGACATGACGTCCCGGAAAGCCGAATTCTGGAGCGCGATTGCCGGACCGGTTCGGCTGACGTGACCAAGGCCCTTCACCTGCCGGCGAAAGCCGAGGTGATCAGGCTGTTGCGGCAGCGCTTGATTGGCGGTCGGCCCGTCTTGGCCGAAGAGATCTGGCTGCCGAAGGCGCGGTTCGAACCGCTTCTCAGCATGCCGCAAGACGACATTGGCGCTCTCTTGTATCCAACCTATGAACGACGCTGCGGCGAGATCGTGGCTTCGGCCGAAGAAACGCTGACGATCGAGGCGTTGGCGGCTCCGTTCACGGCTATTCTCGCCTTGCCGGAGGGTTCGCCGGTGGTCGTGATCGAACGGCTGGCCTTTGGTTATCATGGCGAACCATTGGAATGGCGCCGCTCGCGCGCGCCGGCTTCGACTTTTCGCTATCACGTCGAAATTCGTTAAACCCCTGAAGCAATCATTGACAGCATCGCCGTCACCTGTTTCCCTATTCATATAAATGACTAGTCATCTAGTTCGATAAAAATCGCGGGAGGTTTTCCATGTTCCAGTGGTATCGGCAGATCGCGTCGGTTGAGCGTCGCACCTTCTGGGCCTGCTTCGGCGGCTGGGCGATGGATGCGTTGGATATGCAGATGTTCGGCCTGGTGATTCCGGCTCTGATCGTCGGCTGGGGGGTCAGCAAGACGGATGCCGGTTTGATCAGTGGCGTCACCCTGATCACCTCGGCGCTGGGTGGCTGGTTGGGTGGTGCGTTGTCCGATCGGATCGGTCGCGTCAAGGCCCTGCAGATCGCCATCATCTGGTTTGCCGGCGCCACCTTCCTGGCGGCCTTCTGTCAAAATTTCGAACAATTGCTGATCTTGAAAGCCTTGCAGGGATTGGGGTTCGGCGGGGAATGGGCTGCCGGCGCCGTGCTGATCGCCGAGATCATTCGGCCGGAGCACCGTGGCAAGGCGTTGGGCGCCGTGCAAAGCGGTTGGGCGATCGGTTGGGGCGCCGCCGTTCTTCTTTATGCCGCCGCCTTTTCACTGTTGCCGCAGGATCTGGCGTGGCGGGTGATGTTCGGGGTTGGCCTCGTGCCGGCGGTGTTGGTCATCTACGTGCAGCGTGCCATTCCCGAACCCCGGAAAATCGTGGCGGAAACCGGCGTGCGTCCGGGATTTTCGGGCGCGCTGCTGGGGATTTTCGCGCCCAAAACACTTCGGGTGACTCTGATCGGCGGTCTGTTCGGTCTTGGCGCGCATGGGGGCTATTATGGCCTGTTCACCTGGTTGCCGACCTTTCTGAAGACCGAAAGGGGGCTCTCCGTGATGGGCACGGGGATGTATCTGGGGGTCATCATCGTCGCTTTTGGCCTGGGGTGCCTGACCGCCGGGCAATTGCTGGACCGGATCGGCCGTCGGCGGACCGTGGCCTTGTTCGCCATCGGCTGTACCGGCGTGACCGTTTCTTATGTGCTGTTGCCGATCAGCGGTACGGCCATGTTGATCTTGGGCTTTCCCTTGGGCTTTTGCGCCGCCGGTATTCCCGCCAGCATGGGCGCTTTGTTCAACGAACTCTATCCGGCCGGCATTCGCGGCTCCGGCGTCGGGTTCTGCTACAACTTCGGCCGCATCATCGCCTCCGGCTTGCCTGTTCTGATCGGACATATGAGCACCAGCATGTCCCTGGGAACGGCGATCGGTATCGACGCCGGCGTGGCCTACAGCTTGGTGCTGGTCGCCGTCCTATTGTTGCCGGAAACCCGTGGCAAGGCGCTCGACGGCGCGCTTGGCAGCGAGGTCTCCGCAACCGCTATTTCGCCTTCGCGCGTTAACGGAACGGAGGACTAACGTGGCCATCGACTGCCATGCGCATGTTTTTTTGACGGATTTGCCTCTGGTCGGTGATCGTCGCTATGCACCGGCTTACGATGCATCGATTGCGCAATATCTGGCGATGCTCGACGACAATGGCATGTCACGGGGCGTGTTGGTGCAGCCCAGTTTTCTCGGCACGGACAACCGCTATCTGCTTGCGGCGCTTGGCGTCGCGCCGGAACGGTTGCGTGGCATCGCCGTCGTCTCGCCCGATATCGCTCTTGCCGAGTTGCGCTTATTGGCCGATCAGGGCGTGGTGGGAATTCGTCTGAATCTGATCGGCAAGGCGGATCCCCTCTTCGATGATCGGCATTGGCGCGACCACCTCAGCCGGATCGCCGATCTCGGCTGGCAAATCGAAGTTCAGGCGGAGGCTTTCCGTTTGCCCGCGTTGTTGCCGCCGCTCTTGGCATTCGGCTGCGATGTGGTCATCGATCATTTCGGCAAACCGGATCCGGCCCTGGGGGTGGACGATCCCGGTTTTCGCTATTTGCTGAGTGCGGGCAACAGCCGTCGTGTCTGGGTCAAGCTGTCGGCGGCCTATCGCAATGGAGCGGGTGGCGGAAAAATCGCCTTGGCGGCCATTCCCTTGCTCAAGGATGGCCTGGGACTTGACCGCCTGGTTTGGGGAAGCGACTGGCCACACACGCAATTCGAGGACGCAATGACCCCTTCTGCGGCACGCCAAATGCTGAGCATATGGCTGCCGGATCCCGTCGAACGAACCGTCATTTTGGATGATTCGCCAGCGCGTCTGTTTCGCTTTGGTGGCTGACAGACGGCCGGAGTATGTCCTATTCGGCCGCCAGTGCGCGGGCCAATTGACTCAAAGCTTCCTGGTGACGTTCGTTGGAGATGCTTGAGAAATTGCGGGCCAGTTCCAGGCACATGCGTTGCCGCGACGAGAGATCCTGATCGCGCTGCTCTTCGAGGCCATCAAAAAAATAGCCGACGGGAACGCCCAAAACGATCGCCGTCTGATGCAGTCGGCCGGCCGAGATACGATTGATGCCGCGCTCGTATTTATGCGCCTGCTGATAGGTGACGCCGATCAAATCAGCCATTTGCTGTTGCGAGAGCCCGAGCATGATGCGCCGTTCGCGAATGCGGGCGCCGACATAATGATCGGCGTCATTGGCCCGGGGGCGGGTCGTCTTGCTTGCCATCGTGATCACAGTCCTTAAAGCGGGTGAGGGTTACCCAAATGCAGGCGGAACTTTAGGTTGTTTATCTGTCATTGGATGGCCACTTGTACCCCCATAGCCATACAATGTGAAGGGACAATATCGCGGAATCCATATGATTGTGGCATGCATTCCTATGATTGAGCGCTCACCGTCGTGCGACTGAGGGTTGGGCGGTAGGGCTTCGTCGACGATCGTGGCGATCGAAAGGACTTCCCTTTCGCAGCGCCCCTTTTTCTTGGGCGTCGTCGTCCATATCTGTGAGCCTGGGCTCTCATGGAGGCGGCAGTGATTGATGCGACGGCGATCAAGGTTCTGACGCAACGCGATGGGCGCAAGGCGACGGTGG